>JAFVFM010000331.1 GCA_017475415.1 Solobacterium sp. | reverse complement strand
CGCATAAGTGCTGTGCAACCTTTATGATCGGCTGCATTTACATTTGCGCCATGTTCCATAAGGAAGTCAATGATATCTGTTTTATAACCTGTGACAGCTTCCATTAATGCCGTTCTACCATCTTCATCTACTGCATTTACATCAGCACCTTTACCAACAAGATATTCCACAACTTCATCTTGACCTAATAAGGCAGCGCGCATAAGAGCTGTTCTACCTCTGTTGTCATGAGAATTCACATCTGCACCAGCATGTTCTAACATACGACAGATTTCCACATGTCCTTTTTTAGCCGCACCCATAAGTGCTGTTTTATTATTCTTATCACGTGCTCGTGGATCTGCTCCATTATCTAATAAATAACGTACAATATCTTCGTATCCACGTTTTGCGCTGCGCATGAGCGCTGTTCTTCCGTCTCCACTAGCGATGTTTACATTCGCCCCTTTAGAGACCTGTGCACATACTTTAGCGAAATCGCCATGTGCTGCTGCATCAAAGAATTCTTTATTTGTCTGATCCATAATCCTTACCTCCTGTTATCAATCAGATATGTAGGGAAAGAAAAGATGGACATACGAAACATCCATCTTAAAACTAAACTATTTTTCATTTATCCCCACCGAAAAGACCGTTTTCCTCCTGGTTTTCAATATATTGTTGTACCCAAAAAGAGCTTACTCTCAAAACCATTATCATCAACTCCGATCTTTTCGAAATATAACTTCTAACCTTATTTTAAACCATTCTACTAATACTGCAATAGCCATTCTATAGATTTAAAAAACTTTTGTATCCGATTTCATTTTTCTTTGAAAACTTTTACATTGAAGACGGTTTTTCTTTAAGACGATTACTATATACCTTATATTTTGGCATATAGCTTTTCACCAATTGATAGAATGCTTCTGAGTGATTAGGTACCAATAAATGCGCATATTCATGCAATAATACATAATCTAAACACTCACGTGGATAATGGATTAGACGTGTACTAATACTAATTGGATTCTTACTCGGCATACAAGAACCCCATTGGCTCGTCATATATTTCACTTTAATCTTAGGCAAAGGTAAACCATGCATCATACAGATGAATTGATCCCATTCTTTTCTTTGTTCAAGTATCATCAATTCCAATTGTTTCTTGCCAAATTGGTAAAAAGTTTTATCCACCACTTCTTTACTTTTATTCTTTAGGAAATATACCAATTCATCTCTATCAAAGAATAAGAAATTATTATTCGCTTCTTCATAGCGCACTCTATATTTCTTTCCTAACCAAATGGCAACATCCCCTTCTGCACCAGTTAATTGATCCATAGTTAAAGGCTTTTCTTTCTTTTGCTGTTTAGCTATCCAACTAGCTTTTTCTTCCACAAAATGCAAGATTGCTTCATTGCTTATACGATAAGAACAAGTTACAGATAAAAGATTCTCTCCTTTTAAGCGTAAATACATATTCTTCATTCTCTTCTTGCGTTCAATATGCAATTCATATTCTTGTTGATTCAAATATATTTTCATCGACCTCATTATACACCTTTGATTTTCTTGTTGTATTCCGTTGTGCTTTATGATATTATCTTTAGGCAACGTCTATGGCGGCTGTGGTGAAGTTGGTTAACACTCTGGATTGTGGCTCCAGCATTCGTGGGTTCGAGTCCCATCAGTCGCCCCATTTTTTAAAAAGTCCTTTATTTAAGGGCTTTTTATTTTCTATGGACTAAAAATATTCCTATTGTGCCTTAGGATATTTTTTATCCCTCTTGAGAAGGAGATTCGATTGGATTTTCTACATTAATTGGGCTTTCCTCTACCTTATTCTCTTCCACCTTAGTTTCTTCTTTTGGCTCCACCTTTTCTACTTTCTTCTCCTCCTTCTTTTCTTCTATCTTCTCTTCCTTTTTTTCTTCGACCTTATTTTCTTCGGCCTTATTTTCTTCCATAATATTTTTATTCAACAAAGAATAAATATCACTTTCTTTTTCCACTATAGCTTCTAAACGCGTATTATTCTGTACAGGTGTCATAAATAATCGTATTTTTCCCAAAGCCTCTGCTTTAGATAATAAAGATACATCATCCCTATCAATCGCTAATTCAATAAAATATGGAATACCATTACTTTCTTCATCTTTAATGGATAAACCTTTATGATCTTTTATTGCCAATACACGCACATGAGAAAATAATCTATCCGTAATTACTTCTTTATCCTTTGTCATATTGACATAAATATCCACACGATTTCCTGCTTGTATACTTCCAAGAGTCGCTAAATCAATTTCTGTTACATAAACAATTTGATTCTCTTTTAATAAAGCAGCCGAACCATCAGGTATAGACTTAAAGTCATATAACATACTTTTATACAGCAATGAACCAGCTGGAATCCTACCCTGTATATCACTATATTTCCCTACAATATCTTCCTTTTGTGTAAATACATAATCCATAATATAGGCTTTAGGTACTTTCACTTCCATCAAATCCTCTTCT
>JAFVFM010000330.1 GCA_017475415.1 Solobacterium sp. | reverse complement strand
GCAGAGACTTTACCATTAATGCGCTTTGTTATAACGAAGAGGAAGGATTATTAGACTTCTATGAAGGAAGAAAAGATCTAGAAGAAAAGAGAATACGTTGTATTGGTAAAGCAAGTGAACGCTTTGATGAAGATGCATTAAGAATACTTAGAGCTCTACGCTTTTCTGCTCAACTCAATTTCCAAATTGAAAAAGAAACCAAAGCTGCCATCTTCGCTCAAAAAGATTTATTACAATATATTTCCAAAGAAAGAATACATAGCGAACTGATTTCCTTACTTGCATTCCCTTGTGGAAATCTTATTGAAGAATATGAAGAAATATTCCGCTTCTTATTAGACGATTCCTTTACCACAAATAAAAACTTAATCACTGCTCTTAATCAAAAAGGAACCTACTTATCCCGTGCAGCCTTATTATTTGAACAGCTACCTAATGCTTCGCATCTTTTAAAAACATTAACCTTTACTAATCGCTCACAAAAAATCATCCTTTCTTGTATAAAAGGAAAAGAAGAAAGTATAGATTCAAAAATATCCCTTAAGAAGCTGCTTAGAGAATATGAAGAAGCTATAGAGGATTATTTACTATATCGCTTCGCAAAAGACGCTTCCTTAAATGAGAAAAAAATAGAATCTTTCAAAAAAGAGATTGAAGAAAATAATGAATGTTATAACTTATCTTCTTTAGCCATTAATGGCCAAGATGTAATTGCCTTAGGCTATAAAGGAAAAGATATTTCTCTACAATTAAATAAAGCCCTTGAAGCAGTAATTGAAGAAAAAATAGAAAATAAAAAAGATAAATTGATAGCCTTTTTAAGCCAATAGCTTTTGAAAGGCTATTCTTTTTGTCTTGTCATACATATAGACTATCCCACAAGGCCTAAAGCCATATTTTTCTATCGCCTTTAACATAGGGCCATTTTTTTCATGTGTATCAATACGATAATCATTGCACCCTAAGCTTCTTGCATAAGCTTCTCCAAAGGCGAATAATCTTTGGCTATAGCCTTTACCTTTATATTCATCTTCCACCGCACAACGATGTAAGACTACATAATTTCCTTCTTCTTTTAACCATTTACCCTCTTCTATATAGTCATAATGATCTATTGCTGGATCATTTCGATAATATAAGCACATCGTCGCAACAAGCTCACCCTCATCTTCTACTACATAAGAGGCACCTTGTTTTATATCTTCTTCAATATCTTCTTTCTTAGGATAATCAGGACTTTGCCATTGAGGAATATGCATTGCCTTCATTGCCTCTTTAGCATGAAGAATGATTTCCATCACTCTATCTATTTCCTCTATCTTTGTTTTTCTAATTTCCATCTTTTACCTCTAATGGCCCATATCCTACTTTTTGTATCAAGTCTTGGCCTTGTTTAGATAATAAGAATTCCAATACTTGATTCACATAAGGATTAGGATTGCCTTCTACTGTAGCACAGATTAAGGGAATACAAATAGGATATGATCCATCCGCAATCGTTTCTACACTAGGATATACACCATCTACCTTTAATATTTTTACATTCTTTTCTTGTTGAAGACCTGTAAGGAAATAATGAAAACTATAGCCCAAAGCACCAGCTTCATTATGATATTGTTTCACTTCTTTAATTACGCCTACCATCGCATCTACTTTTTCATAAGAAAGAGGTTCCTTTAAGGATATATCTTGCATGAAATGTTTCATGACAACTTGTGAACCAGAATCTTCTGGCCTTTGAAAGGCCAATATTTCTTCATCCTTGCCACCTAACTCTTTCCAATTGGTAATATCGCCATGATAAATAGCACGTAATTCATCACTACTTAAACCATCTATTGGATTATCTTCTTCTACAAAGAAGACAAAAGCTTCTCTTCCTATTGGCGTACGAACAATATTCTTATTTACCTCTTTCGCATATAATTCCTGTGCCTGCGAAGGACTTGCACCAAACATCATATCTGTATCACCATGAATCAAATCATAGTAGCCAACAACGGAATTATAGAAATGCACGATTTTCCCATTTTGATAAGGATCTTCTTCATGTGCTTTCGATTCAATATGCGCAATATCTTTATATAAGGCTTTCGCTACAGCACTATATAAAGGATAACAAGCTTCTGCTCCATCTAAGATAGGCATATCTTCTTCTTTTTCAATCATGAATGGTGGCTCACCTTCTATTTCCATTAATTTTTCCCCATCATAAACATGATAGCCACTAAAATCTGTACTTGAATAACCATTCATATAGGCAAAGCCATGGCCACCATATTTCTTTTCATCACTTTGTATATAGGCATAAAAACATAAGCTAAATGTCACTAATGCAACAAGTAAATTCGGCCATATTTTTTTCTTATTTATCTGCGCAAACAATAAAACAACGCCCAATAGTAAGACTCCTATACCCAAAAGAAAGATATACATCGCTTTTCCTGCAAGCATAAATAAGATAAATTCCGGCAAGAATAAATAGAATATAGGATGGACAATAAAATGTGGATGATTTGGTAAGCCTTTTGCCAAGAATAAAATGATTGTGGTAATTAAACTATTAAAAATAAATAAGAATACACTTATTTCATAAGCATAAGAAGAAAATTTATGTTTACGGAAATAGATCCAAAGCCACACAATTAAACATTGTAAAACCATAATAAAAGCAAGAAAAATCGGTTCAAATTGACTAAATACCAACATTACACCTGCAGCAAATATAGATGATAAGAAATAAATACCTATCAACCTAATACAAGTTAAAGCGATTCCCTTTCCCTTTTTTTCTTGCATGTTTTATCCTATAGTTTTGTGAATTGTGCTACATCTAAGACGAAGATTGTTGCCCCACCGATTTGTACTTCTACAGGGAAGATAGAATATCTTCCTACATCATAGCTCGCATTAGAAGGAACGACTTCCGTTCTCTTCTTTGCTTCACTTCCGATTACTTCTATGCATTTATCTACGCGCTCATCTTCTGTACCGACAATAAAAGTAGTATTACCAGCACGTAAGAAGCCACCTGTTGTCGCTAAACGAGTAAGATAAAAATCATTTTCTGTTAATGCAGAAGTTACTGCAGCTACATCATCATTTGATACGATTGCTAAGATTAATTTCATAATCTATCGCCTCCTTTACTTTATTTTACCACTACACATTGAAACGGAAGAAAACAATATCGCCATCCTTCATAAGATATTCTTTTCCTTCAATACGAATCTTACCATGTTCCTTTAATTCTACTTCAGAATGGTATTGCATAAAATCTTCATAAGAATAGATTTCCGCTTTGATAAAGCCTTTTTCAAAGTCGGTATGAATGATGCCTGCACATTGTGGTGCCTTCATGCCATCCTTAAATGTCCAAGCTCTGCATTCTGGCTCACCAACGGTAAAGAAAGTACGTAAACCTAATAAATGATATGCCGCTTGAATAATTTGGTCTAAACCAGATTGGGCAATGCCTAAATCACTTAAAAAAGCTTGTTTTTCTTCTTTAGATAAACCAGATAATTCTTCTTCTATCTTTGCGCATATAGCAATGCACTCACTATTTTCTTTTGCGGCAAATTCCTTTACCAAGGCATAATATTTATTCGCGTTAGGTTCAGCAATTTCTTCATCGCTCATATTCGCAATATAAATCACTGGCTTAGCTGTAAGTAAAGAATAATTCTTTAATAAAGCTAATTCCTCTTCATTTAAAGACAATAAACGTACACTTTTTCCTTCTTCTAAGGCAGCCTCGCATTTCTTTAATACTTCTAATTCTCTAACCGCATCCTTATCTTTCGTTTGCGCTTTTTTGGCGATGCGTCCAATACGATTTTGTACAGTATCCAAGTCTGCTAAACACAATTCCAAATTAATTTCTTCAATGTCGCGGATAGGATCTACACTACCTTCTACATGTTCTATATTCTCATCTTCAAAACAACGTACCACATGGCATATCGCATCTGTTTCACGAATATTCGCTAAGAATTGATTGGCTAAGCCTTCCCCTTTTGAAGCCCCTTTTACTAAGCCTGCTATATCGGTAAATTCGAAAGTTGTATAAATCGTTTTCTTTGGTTTGTAATATTCTACAAATTGTTCCATTCTTTCATCCGGCACTTCTACCACACCTACATTAGGGTTAATGGTAGCGAAAGGATAATTTTCAGCGAGAACTTTACTATTCGTTATCGCGTTAAATAATGTTGATTTTCCTACATTAGGTAGGCCTACTATTCCTGCTGTTAATGCCATTCTTTATTCCTCATTTTCTAATTTCACTACTGCTTTCGCCTTGCGTTCAAATTCATTTCTTGGAAACATAATAATCGAACCACAGCCTTGACATTGTATCTTAATATCTGCTCCCATGCGAATAATTTTCCAATATTTGGACTTTTTACATGGATGATCTTTTCGCATTTGTACTAAATCATTTAGTGCATATTCCTGTATCATATGCCCTCCTTTTTCTTATATGCTTCAATTGTATTTCTTAATAGCATACAAATCGTCATAGGCCCAACACCTTTAGGAACGGGAGTAATCGCTGCAGCAATTGGTTCTACTTCATCAAATTTCATATCTCCGCATAATTTACCATTTTCCAGTCGATTTACACCTACATCGATTACATATGCCCCATCTTTAACATATTCTTTACCAAAGAGCTGTGGTTTACCAACAGCAGCGACTAAGATATCTGCTTCTTTGGTGATAGATGGTAAATCTTTTGTGCGAGAGTGACATATGGTTACAGTTGCCCCTGCATTTTGTAGTAAGCGAGCAATAGGTGTACCCACCAATTTAGAGCGGCCAATAACGACAGCTCTTTTCCCATCTATTTCACAATTCATCTTTTTCAATATTTCCATTATGCCTAGTGGTGTACATGGCACAAAGCTATCCTGGCCTAAGAAAAATTTACCTACATTCATTGTGGTTAAGCCATCTACATCCTTTTCTGCAGGAATACATTCCAAGGCTTGTGCTTCATTTAAGCCCTTAGGTAAAGGTAACTGCAATAATATGCCATCCACCTCTTCATCCTTCGCACATTTCTTAATTACTTCTTCTACTTCAGCTTGCGTAGAAGTAGCAGGTAAACGATAAGGCTTTGAGGTTAAACCTATTTCTTGGCAGGCCTTTTCTTTCGCTGTTACATAAGATAGGGAGGCAGGATTATCTCCCACAAGAATTACTGCTAAACAAGGTACGCGCTTTTCTCTTGCTAAGGCACTTACCTCTTCTTTCATTTCCTCTTTTAATTCCTTCGCCAATTCACTTCCATATATTATAGTTGCCATATTAGACCTCCTTAGAATCCAGCCATATTGTAACTGGGCCATCATTTATTAATTTCACTTTCATATCTGCGCCAAATATTCCTTCTTCAACAGAAATACCTTTTTCTCTTAATAAGTGATTAAAACGTAAATACATCTCTTTTGCATATTCCGGTTTACCAGCTAAGGTAAAAGATGGACGATTCCCTTTATGCGTATCTGCATATAAGGTAAATTGCGATATGGATAGGATACTACCTGAAACTTGTTCTATCGATAAATTCATCTTACCTTCTTCATCTTCAAAGATTCTTAGCTTACTGATTTTTGCAGCCATCTTTTCTAATATCTCTTCCGTATCGGCATCTTCAATGCCTACTAGAAGAAGAAATCCTTTTTTTATTTCACCATAAATTTTGCCTTCTATTTCTACTGAGGCTTCACTAACTCTTTGTATAACTATTCTCATATATAAGAGTATAACTTAAAACCAAGAGCATCTTAACTAGCATCTTAAAAATAAGTGAAAAATCCAAAAAAACAAGATGTAAGCGTTTACATTATCGAGGAAATATGTGAAAATTTACATTTTCTTGAAAATAAGATTTCAAAAGTCTTAAAATAGAGTCATGTTGAGAAAGAAGAAAAAAGTAAATTACGGGAGATTTTATGCATCAATAGCCAGTGCTGCGATTGTATCTGCTGCTTTACCAGCCTTCGCTGTACTCGCTAATCAAACAACTACTCCCACACATACACAACAAGAACTGCCAGTATTTGAGCTAAGTTCTGCAGATGTGAATCCAACAGAAACACTTAAGTCTGCCATTATTGAACAATGGGCAGAAGCAGATGAAAGTTTAACGATTGATGCAGTAAGCTTAGAAAACAGTAAAATCGAATTAACTAACTTCGATCGTAATAAAGCTGGTCTACAAAATGTTACTGCTAAGGTATCCCTAGCTGATACCACTTCTGTTTCATACACATTTGTACAAGACGTAACGATTAAAATGGTGAAGAGTTCTGCACCTCAATTAAAGCTTAAGAGTGATGAAATCATCGTCAACAATGGTGATACATTCAATCCTACAAACCAAATCGCATATATCAATGACGATTCTGGTGTATTACCAATGTTGAGTATCGAAGGCGATGTCAATATGACACAAGATGGCTTATACCCAATTGTATATACGGCAATTGACGTAGAAGGTAATAAGACTACAGCGAACTTAAATGTTGTAGTAAAGACTCCAGAAGAAGTCATCCGTGCTAGAGAAGAAGCAGAACGATTAGCTAGAGAAGAAGCTGAGCGTCTCGAACAAGAAAGACTTGCTGAAGAGGAAAGACAAAGAATCGCTGAAGAAGAAAGACAAGCACAAATCTTAGCTGAACAAGAAGCTCTCGCCCAACAACAAGCTGCCGCTGAAGCTGCTGCTTTAGCACAAGCACAAGCACAGCCTACAGAAACAGCTGCTGCTGTCGCACCACAAGTTGGCGGAGGATATAATCCATATCCTGGTAGCTTAACTTCTAACTGTACATATGCAGCATGGCAATTAGCTTATAACGCTACTGGCGTTGCTTTGCCTGGTTGGGGTAATGCAGGTTCATGGCTCTATGCTGCACAAGCTAGTGGTTATGCAACAGGATCTGCTCCACGTGCTGGTTCCATCATGGTTCAATCTGGTCACGTAGCTTATGTAGCTGCTGTATCAGAAGATGGTAATTCTGTATATATTCAAGAAGGTAACTTCTTAGGAACATATCACGAAGCTTGGGTACCTGCTTATGGTGCTGTATATGGCCAAGGCATCCAAGGTTATGTATATTTACCTTAATGAACAGGAAACTAATCTCATTTGGGATTAGTTTTTTTGTACAAAAAAAACCTCTTTCGAGGCTTTCTTTATTCTTTCGCATTTAATAAACGTAAAGCATTTAATACACATAATAAGGCAACACCTGTATCCGCAAAGATAGCCATCCACATATTCGCAATACCGAAGGCACCAAGAATCAATGTGATTACTTTAATGAGAATTGCTCCATAGATATTTTGTTTCGCTACCGCAACAATGCGTCTACTATTATCTATTGCCATTTTTACTTTCGTTATATCATCATCCATTAATACAACATCAGAAGCTTCAATCGCTGCATCACTTCCTATCGCCCCCATAGATAGGCCAACATCTGCTTCCACAAGTACTGGTGCATCATTTACACCATCTCCCACAAAAGCCACCTTGCATTCTTCTTTGCGCTTTTGTATATAGCGTACTTTATCTTCTGGCAAGCATTCGCCAACTGCTTTTTCTATACCTACTTCTTGTCTTATTTCTTCAACTATTTCTTTTGTATCACCAGATACCATAGCTGTTGTAATATTCATATTCTTTAATTGATCAATCACAGAAGTCATTCCTTTTTTCAGGCCGTCTTTTAAGCTAATATAGCCTAAATATTCATCTTCTATCGCTACATGAATAACTGTACCTTTTGTATCAACGATATCCTTTATTCCATTTTCTAGCATCAATTTTTGATTACCGACATATACTTTCTTTTCTTCAATCATAGCCACCATACCGCGGCCTGCAATTTCTTGTATATCTTTTGCGTCATATGGGAAGGTATTTTTTGTATAAACCTTTTCTATCGCTAGAGATAGTGGATGATGGGAATATTGTTCCACCATAGCGGCATATTCTAGAATCTTTTCTTTATCTTTACCTACGATTTCACTTACCTCAAATTCCCCATTTGTGATTGTACCCGTTTTATCAAAAATCACTTCTTTTATTACTGCTAGTTTTTCAATGATATCTGCTCCTTTTACAAGTATTCCTTTTTTTGAAAGACCTCCAATCCCCGCAAAGAAGGATAAAGGAACAGAAATAACAAGTGCACATGGACAAGAGATGACTAAGAATGTACAAGCTCTACGTATACCTTCTTGTATATCTTTTAATACAATTGCGCTAATTATTGCAGTAAATATCGCAGCTAGTACAACTATAGGCGTATAATACTTCGCAAATTTGGTAATAAATGCCTCATGGCTCGCTTTTTTATTTTCACTATTCTCAATTAATTCTAATATTTTCATGACAGTAGAATCGCTATATGGTTTATTTACTCTTACCTTCAATAAGCCACTTTCATTTACTGATCCACTTAATATTTCATCACCTTCTTCAACATCCTTAGGCAAAGATTCACCAGTTAAAGAAGCCATATTCAGCCTAGACTTCCCTTCTAGAATCACGCCATCTAGTGGTACCTTTTCTCCTGCTTTTACATATATGATTTCACCTACATCTACTTCTTCTGGATGTACAATTCTTTCTTGGCCTTCTCTTATCACTGTCGCATGTTCACTGCGTATATTCATGAGTTCTGCAATAGACTTACGTGAACGTCTTACAGCTAAATCTTGGAAGTATTCACCAATTTGATAAAACAACATGACGCCTGCTGCTTCGCTATAATCCTGTAAATAAATAGCTGCTATTGTCGCTACAGTCATTAAGAAATTCTCATCAAATATTTGCCCTCTACCTATATTCTTAATTGCCTTAAGAATGACATCATAGCCTAAAACGATATAGGCTAGTAAAGAAAGAATGATCTTCATATTATCTTTTAAGAATAGAGATAGTATAAAGAATAATGCCCCTACAATTAGACGTATCATCATCGTAGACTCTTCTTTTTCTTCTATATTATGCTTAGAAAAATCCGATATCTTAGCTTCTGGTTCTTCTTTCGCTACTAAATTAAATATT
>JAFVFM010000329.1 GCA_017475415.1 Solobacterium sp. | reverse complement strand
TTTAACGAAAGCAATTGTATCTAAGGTATCCTTAGAAGCACGTACATTCACTTTCGCTGTTTCAAATTGTGGTGTACCTACAGAATAGATACTATCCATTTGATCTAAATGAATGTAGTCATAAGACAAATCAAATTGAGCAGTTGTTTTCTTCTTTAAGGTAACCATCGCATTAGAAGGCTCAATTGCCACATTCACACCACTGCCAAAACCTTCACTTTTTAATTGTATTTCATGATTACCTTCTGTTAATCCCTCTAAATCTGCTACAACAAGGCCCTCTGAAGACATGGCATTTGTAACACTTGTCGCATCACCATATACAATTACATCAACTGTATCGGATAAACCACTCAATTCAAATGTATCAGAATTATAACGAGCACTAATCGGAACATCCTCTATTGTTCTACTATATTCTAATGGCTTTGCGATTAAAGAAGATACTGTATTATAGTTCACCATAATATATAAAAGTGCTGCTAATAATAAGGATACGAGTTTCGCATGTTTACGACTAAATAACACACGATCAATAATGGAAGAAAACCAACGGCCAAGGCGGAATAGGTTATTTTCCAATGCTTCATACGTATTGGCTACACGTTTAGATTGTTCCGCAATGCGATTCGCTAATTCCGTTTTATTTTGTTTAGCTTCTTCATCCACAACAATCTTTTTCTTCTTTTCACTCATTGCTTCTCACCTCCAATATTTTTCTTGGAAGCATCTTCCTCCATGAGCTCAATCATTTGGAATTGTTTATCTAATTCATTTTCAAATCCTGCAAGCTTAGAGACATCAAGCATAGATGTATCAAATTGACGATCATCTTCCGCATTGCGAATCACCTTCGCGTTTTCTTCTTGTGGTTCTTCATGAACTCTTTGGAGCTGTTTTAATGATTCCTCACGCGCTGCTTTTACTTCTTCAGGTGTCATACGCACTTGGGTTGGTACAGCTTTATTCTTACGATGAGGGAATTTCATATCTGCTTCTTTAGCGATACGATTCGCTTCTTCAAAGCGCTCTTCTTCCGTTAATTCCTGAGTTTGAGTTAGATTTGTTTCTTGTGAATCTAGATTATCTTCTTCAACACCTTGTTTTTTGATGGCAAGCTTGCTCAGTACAGAATGATTCTTTTCTTCATTTGTATCTTTGATTACTTCCGCAACTGTTCTACCTCTTTTCGTTGTGGCCTTAACTTCTGTTTCATCACCCACAATAACGCGCAAGAGATAATCTCTTAATTCCTGTCGATTTACGTGCATAATACTACCATTTTCTGTAATGGACACTTCTCCTGTTTCTTCTGATACAACAATCGTTACAGCATCGGTAACTTCAGAAATACCAATGGCAGCACGATGCCTAGCCCCATAACGAGATGGCAATTCTAAATTCGTTGATGGAAAATATGCAGAAGCGCAGGCTATCTTATCCCCTTGAATAATTACAGCACCATCATGTAATGGCGTAGTTGTTACAAAAATAGAAGTTAATAAGGCAGCTGTTACATCAGAATTCATCCTTGTGCCTGTTCCAATATAATCTTCCAAAGAATGAGATTGTTCGATGGAAATTAACGCCCCTGTTTGCGTATTACTCAAAACCATAACTGCATTCACGATATGATCGACTAAGGATTCTTTTTCATTGCCAGTTAATGTAGTAATACGAGAAAAGACATTACTTTTACCCATTCTTTCTAATAAAGAACGTATTTCTGGTTGGAAGATAATAATAAATGCCAAAAATCCCCAGTTGATAAAGATATCCAAAAGGAATTGTAATGTTTTTAGTTTAATTAATTTCGCAATCGCATTAATGATAATTAAGAAAATAATACCTTTAAAAATCTGAGTAGTACGCGAATTATTACGTACAATGCGCAACGTATAATAAATTAATAACCAAATAACTAATATATCTAAAATCGCAACGATAATGCTACGTAAATCGTTTAATGTAATGGATAAATTTCCTAATGTCAAAATTCACCCCTCCTTATTAGGCTTTGAATATTATAGCATGTAATCCCACTGAAAAACCATGCACTAGGCATGGTTTAGCGTTACTTTGATTCACTTTTTTCTTCTACCACTTCACTCACTTCATTTACTGCTTCAGCAGATACTTCTTCTTGAGCTATATTAGATTGTGCTCTTAAGCTCTCTGCTTCTTCTTTTAAGCGTGCAGCTTCTGCCTTAGCATCCTCAGCTTCTTGGCGAATTTGTTGATTAATGGCTTCTTGTTCAGCAGCCTTTTCTTTTTCTAAAGCCGCTCTTTCTTTGTCTTTTTTCTTAATAATACTTC
>JAFVFM010000328.1 GCA_017475415.1 Solobacterium sp. | reverse complement strand
GCAATCATATGACTTAAGGCTGGTTGTGTATAACCTAATTCTTCCGCTGCACGAGAAAAACCTCCTAATTCCACTATGCGCTTTAATGCGATATACCGGTTCATAACTATCCTCCATAATTAAGTTTAAAATAAATGAAACGCATGTAACTATAAAACATATTCATTTCACTTATTATTGTAAGCGCTTTACAATAAAAATACAAAGAAAAAGTATTACATTTCGAAATGTTTGGCTAAATTTTTAATGACTTAAGAAGATTGAAGTTTAAGGAGGGTAAAATGGGGAAATATAACTTTGATGAAGAAGTCAGTAGGTATGGTACAAGTTGTATTAAATACGACTATGGCATGCAAAGAAAGGGACGTACCGACTTATTACCTATGTGGGTAGCAGATATGGATTTTTGACTACCAGATGAAATATTAGATGTTTATAAAAAACGTATTGACCATGGTATCTTTGGCTACTCGGATCCAGATGATGCCTATTGGGAGGCGATGAACCATTGGTTTGGGACTAGACACGGATTTACCATTAATCCAGAAATCGTAACCATCGGTGCTGGTATAGTCTATGGTTTAGCAACAGGTGTGAAAGCATTCACTAATCCAGGGGATGCAATACTCATCCAACAGCCTGTCTATTATCCATTTAGGGATGTCATAGAAAAAAACGATCGTGAATTTATCAATAGCCAATTGAAATATGAAGAGGGCAAGTATTCGATTGACTTTGAAGATTTTGAACAAAAGATTATTGATCATGATGTGAAGGTATTTATTCTATGTAATCCGCACAATCCAGTTGGAAGAGTATGGACAAAAGATGAGTTAACACAAATGGCAGATATATGCTTGAAGCATGATGTTGTCATCATGTGTGATGAAATACATTGTGACATTGTTTATCCAGGACATAAGACAACGAATTTCATGACACTAGATAGAAAATATCATGATAATTTAGTTCTCTACTTATCGCCATCAAAAACATTTAATGTTGCGGGTTTTCAGCCATCGAATATCGTTATTCCAAATGCGGAATTAAGAAAGAAATATCGCGATGCGAATAATGCAGCTGCTTATTCGAATGCTTCATTAATGGGAATGGAAGCAGTAAAAGCTTGTTATACATTAGGTGAAGAATGGGTAGATGAAATGCTGGAATACCTAAATGGAAATATGCTCTATATGAAAGACTTTGTAAAAGAGAATTTTCCAAAGGCAACCTTCGTTGAACCAGAAGGTACATATCTTATTTGGGTAGACTTCTCCGGGTATGGATTTAGCGATGAAGAATTAGAACATATCATGGTAGAAGAAGCGAAATTATGGCTAGATTCCGGCAAGATATTTGGGCCAGAAACAGCTCAATTTGAGCGTTTCAATATTGCCTGCCCAAGAGCCACTGTTGTTAAAGCAATGGAACAATTAAAAGAGGCAATGGACAATCATATTAAATGGAAAAAATAATAAAGGGGAAATACGATTATGAAACAATTATGGAATACATATAAATCATCCTTGATCTTATTAGCATCAATGATTTTCGGAGGCGTTGTTGGCTTATTTTGGGGCCAGGAGCTTCTATATTAGAACCAATAGCGGATATATTCTTACATTTATTATATTGTTGTGTAGTACCATTAATTTTCTGCTCACTCTCTGCTGCTATCGCAAAGATGGAAGATATTACCAAATTAAAAAAGATCTTATCCGTCTTCTTAATTGGCACAGTTGTAACAGGTGTGATTTCTTGTTTATTCATGGTTATACCTTGTTTATTTATTGACCCTGCACAAGGAACTACAGTTAGTTTAGCCGATACAGTAGAAAATGCTACAGGTAAGATGGATATCTTAGGTATGTTTACTGTAGGAGACTTCCCACAGTTATTCTCTAGATCCAATCTCATGGCATTAATCGTTTTCACAGTAATCTTCTCTATCGCCCTAATTCAAGCTGGAGAAAAGGCTAAGGGAATTGTTAAGGCATTAGATAATTTAACAGCAGTTATCGTTAAGATTATTGGTATCGTGATGAAGATGGCGCCTTTAGGATTAGCTTGTTATTTCGCAATCCTAATTGGTAATAATGGTAGTGAAGTTATTAAACCATTAGCTAAAGCTATTGGCTTATATATGGTTGTCATCGTAATTTACTTTATCGTTTCTCAAACGGTTATGGCTTATATAGGGGCAGGGGTTCCTGGTGTAAAAAAATGGTGGGCAACTTGTATTGCACCAACACTTACTGCATTAGGTACATGTTCTTCTGCAGCAACATTACCAGTTAATTTAGAACACGCAAAAGCAATTGGTGTTCCAGAAGAAGTGGCTGACTTAGTTATTCCATTAGGCGCGAATCTACATAAGGATGGAGCGTGCATTATCCAAATTCTTAAGGTTGCCTTCTTATGTTCAGTATTTGGCATTCCATTTGCGACACCAAGAAATATCTTAGTTGCAGTTGCAGTTGCGGTAATCGTATCTGTAGTTATGGGTGGTATTCCAGGAGGTGGTTATGTTGCAGAAATCTTTATTATCTCTGCATTTGGTTTCCCTGAAGTATCTATTCCTATTATGATTTTAATCGGTACAATTACAGATGCTCCAGCTACTGCAGTAAATGTAACAGGTGATACAGGCTTAGCAATGATTGTCGCGCGCTTAACCGAAGGAAAAGATTGGTTAGAAAAAGCAGAAAAGAAAGCTGCAATGGTAAAATAAGATGAAAGTAATTGATACAAGAAATGCGCCTAGTGCAATAGGACCATATTCACAAGCATATATTAGTTCCAATCTACTCTTTACTTCTGGGCAATTACCAATTGATATGAGTACAAATGAGATTCCCGAAGGTATTGTTGCACAAGCTCATGCAAGCTGTAAAAATGTTCAAGCTATTGTAGAAGCAGCTGGCTCATCTATGGATAAAGTAATTAAAACGACATGTTATCTAGCAGATATAGCTGATTTTACGGCCTTTAACGAAGTTTATGGAGAATATTTTATATCCAAGCCAGCACGTAGTTGCTTTGCGGTAAAAGATTTACCAAAAGGCGCATTATGTGAAATTGAATGCGTTGCTGAATGCAAAAAATAAAATCTAGTCAACTGCTATACTATACCTCTAGAAAAAAGTCATCCTTAGGATGGCTTTTTTCGTTAGTTTATCTTTTTATTTATGTGGACCATGGTAACGTAAGGCTAACATGGTTGTATCATCGAATTGTGGTGCATCATTTACAAATTCTGCAATATCTTTTTGCATATTCTTGATGAGGATATCTGGTGAAGCTGTAGGATCTTGGTTAAGCGAAGCATCCAAACGCTCATCACCAAATTGTTCATTGTCTATGTTAGTTGCTTCAGGTACGCCATCTGTATAAACGAATAAGGCATCTCCTGGCTCGAGTTGGAATTCATAGGCATTATATTTACTGAAATCCATAGCACCTAATACTAAGCCATGCCTGTCTTTTAGCTTTTCGAATTTACCGGTAGCTTGATGATAAATATATGGATATTCATGTCCGCCATTTGAAGCGACTACTCTACCTGTAGAGATTTCTAATACCGCAAACCATACTGTAACAAACATCTCTGAAGGATTGTTGCTGGTAATGCGTTTATTGGCTTGGGCCAATACAACATCTGGCTTAGCATCTCCTAGTAGTGAAAAGTTATTGATAATGATTTTAGAAGCCATCATAAACATAGCTGCTGGTATACCTTTACCAGAAACATCGGCAATGAGTAGGGCTAAATGGTCTTCGTCAATTAGATAGAAATCATAGAAGTCACCACCCACTTCTTTAGCAGGATCCATAGAGGCAAAAATTTCAAATTCATTACGATCTGGGAATGGAGGGAAGATGGATGGTAACATACTGGATTGTATAGTACTAGCTAAATCTAATTCTGTTGCTAAACGTTCAGATTTCATTGTTTCTTGTTTTTGGGCAAAAATCATTTCTCTGCCTTTTTTTGCGATTTGAACGCAAATATAAATCAGCATAAAGAATAAAATGATCTTTGGTAATAAGCTATGCTGTAAGGTATGTAGCCATAAACGAGAAGGATCTAGGTTGAGTTGTGTTTCTACTGCTTCTCTTAATAATGTGTAGTGATCATAGGTTAATTCTGTTCCTGCTGGTATTTCTACCATATTTAAATCTATACGAATAATATTGGAAATGGTTCCTATATAGTAGGCAACGATTGTTCCAACTAAGGATAATATTCCAATGATAAAGGTAACAATATACGAATAATAACGTACAGAAAGTACGAGAGGGAATACCATGAGTAAGACAACATTATGTCCTAAAATCATGGATACTCCTGCTACTACAGAGCTATAGATAAATAGTAACATTAACTTCAACCATCTTTTTTGCCCTTTATAATATTGACAAATCATGGCGGCTAGTACTAACGCAATAAAAGAATCTATCAAAAAGGAATATGTTGAATTATTGCGTACAGTAAAAATATTAAAGAATGTGAGTATAAGTACAGTGGCATCTATGGCTGCGGTAAATAATAATACTTTTGAAACGAAGAGGTTAGCACTTACTTCATTTTCCCATAGAGTATCTGTGGTATATAAAAATTCTTCTTTTATTCTTTTTGCAATTCTTTCTTTTTCTATTGTCATATGATTATCCCCCAATATCATGTTAGAACAATTGTAGTGTATAGACTAAATAAATACTAGATATTTCTTTGAAAACTATTTTGCGCTTGTATCTACTATAGGGCGGGCCTGTGGATATTGATTAAGTATAGTTTTATATTCGTCTATCGCAAGTTGAAGATGGTTAAGGAAAGTAGATAATGGATAATAACCATCATCATTCTTCTCTATACCTGTAAAAGAAAATTCATATATCATTGGTGGGTTTTCTAAATCATGCGTTGATATATTTCTTAATTGATCGATAGAATCATATACCAGT
>JAFVFM010000327.1 GCA_017475415.1 Solobacterium sp. | reverse complement strand
TATTATTATGGTGTGCTATGGAATAAATTATATAGAAAAGAAATCATTGATCGTTATGCGGTAAAGATGGATGAAGAATTATCCTTTTGTGAGGACTTTGTCTTCAATTTGGAATATTTATTGCACACTAAATCCATTATGCCATTAGCGATACCAATCTATTATTATGTAAAAACAGAAGGTTCCTTAGTGGCTAAGAATATGAATCTTCCTCATATAGTAAAAATGAAAACTAGTATTTATGAATATTATGATCAATTTTTTATGAAAATATTGAGTGAAGAAGAATATAGTGCAGAAAGAATGAATATTGCCCGCTTCTTTATTTCTGCCGCAAATGATGATATGAATATTGCCTTATTACCAAGCACCAAAAAATTAGGTGAAGAAAAGGTGCAGGCTTATTATCATGAAGAGGGTAAACCTACATTATTAGAGCTTAGTTATTATTTACGTAAATATATGGAACGCTACCTAAATGATGTTGCCTTATTACATAATTTAGATCGTAAAGATATATGGGTTTTCTATACAATCTATCGCACAAATGCGTTGCATTCAATAAAAGAAATAGAGGATTTTACTTCCTTATCGCATACTGCTGTGATGTTATCTTTACAAAAATTATTTGCCTCAGGCTATATTAAATTACAATTAGACCAAATACCTATAGATATAACGATAACAAGTAGAGCAGATAAGATAATCAAAGATATAGAAAAGGCATGCCATGAAGCGGAAGAAGAATGCTTAAAGGGCTTTGAACAAAAAGATAAATTGGCTGAAGAATTGAATGAATTCTATAAGAAATTAAAAGATAGTTTACCAAAGGAAGAAATATAACAAGGTGGTGAGAGAATGATTGTAACGGTAACTTTTAATCCCTCTCTGGATTATTTACTTAGCGTAGATCAATTCAAGATGGGAGGAGTAAATCGTACAAATGAAGAAAGAATCGTTGCAGGAGGGAAGGGGATTAATGTTTTTCTTGCCTTGAAAGCTTTAGAAACTGCGTGTAGGAAACCCCAAGTGCTTTAGCCTTGGGCAGTTCACTTCACCATATATAAGCCGGTTCATCATTCCATTTAAGAGCTTCTTGAATCTCAGATACGGTAAATATTTTTAGTCCTTGATATGTGGCATCCTGCACTTTACCATAAGGGTCACGAATATAGAAATCCGTTAGTTCACCATGTTCATTTGTTCGATATCCGACAATTAAAACAAAATGATTTGCGATAGGTTGCTCAGGATATAAAGAAGATAGATTGATGGCAAGTGGAAGAGGATCACCATTATCGATATCTATCATTGTTCTTTTGCAAAGAAGCTGCATATCTTCCTCGCTTATATAACCATGTGTTAATTCTTGAACTCTATATCCAGCTTCATTGGTACTTGGAATATCATAACCAAAAAGATAGCTATTTAAGGCTCTAGCCATATCAGCATATTCTGTTCCTGTTATAGCAGAAGTATTTAACTTTAGGGCTAGGTCATCTTGATTACTATCGATGCCATGCCATAATAAGGTCATTTGTAAAATGGCAGGACCACAATAATATCCGTTTTCCTGTACAGCTTGTGGTACATCTAATAAGACTTTTTGTGCTGTCTTTTTTTCAGTGATTGTTTCTTCTTGTATAGGTTCGTCAATAGTTGGTTTTTCAATAGCTTCTTCTGTTTCTGCTATAGTGGTTTCTGTATTATC
>JAFVFM010000326.1 GCA_017475415.1 Solobacterium sp. | reverse complement strand
TTCATAATGAACGATAGATTTGTAATATTTCTTCTAGGAAATCCATATATTGGAAAGTGTCACCATAAACGATATTTACTTGTCTTTGCATATCAAAGTCATCTATTGGCAAGGCAATTAGTTTTTTCTTACTGATTTCATCCATACAGGTACTTTTTGGCAATATGGATACGCCATAGCCATGGCGAATTAAATCTTTAATTGTAGCGACATTTTCAATTTCTAATTTCACTTGGAAATCATCGATTTCTAAATTCTTGGTGGCTAAGGCTTTTTTGAATAAGTTACCGGTTCCTGAATTCGGTAAGCGAAGAATAAGATTCTCGGTTTTTATTTGGGAGATGTTAACAGATTTGTGTTTAGCTAAAGGGTGGTCGGGTGCTACGATTAACATAATATGATCTTCATCCATATGTAAGGTATGCAAAGTGGCATCATCAATTTCACCATCCATAATCGCAAAGTCTAATTCGTAATTTTTAATTTTACGAATAAGTTTGTTTTGGTTTGCGCTAAGTAATTTGATCGTTACTCCTTCATTTTCTATACTATAGCGCACAAAGCTTTCGGTAATGCGATTACTTTCAACAGTGTGCGTAATACCAATATGCAATTCTTGTTTACCACCGATTTTTTGTGCTAATTCATTATGGAGGTTTTGGTATAGAGCACGTATTCCTTTTGCGGTATGGACAACTTTCTTTCCCTCATTCGTTAAGAAAATTTTGTTTCCATTTCTTTCAAATAATTTGACATTAAATTCTTCTTCTAAAGCGCGTATATGCTGGCTAACAGCAGGCTGAGTAAGGTTTAATTGCCTAGCTGCTTCTGTATAATTGCCAACATCCGCCACCTTCAATAATGTTACCAAGCGTGTATCTAGCATAATCCCCTCCTAGCACAGAATGTGCTGTCTTTAGTTGCGTCGTTCAACTTGTTTTTATTATTAAAGCACAGATTAATCATTAAGAAAAACGGTGGTTAATCGTTTGAAATAAAAACCATCCCCTGATAACTTTATCGTAAAAGGGGATGGTAGAAAGTTCCAATTATGTTTTCTAATAATGAAATAAGATTTCGTTATGAGATGTAATGGATTAGTGAGTTAGACGGTAATATGTCATTCCTCCCGGGTAGACTTTCACATTATTGAAACCATGATTTTTGAGTATACAGCTTGCATTATATGCACGCACACCTATGGCACAGAAGATTACATATTCTTTTTCTCTATCTAATTCTTCTATTCTTTCTCTTAATTCACCTAGTGGAATAAAGAGAGAACCATCGATTGCATAGGCGTCTGTTTCACTTTTTTCTCTTACATCTAAGATACAAATATCCTGATTCTTTTCAACAATATCGTAGCTACTAAATTCTACCATTCCATTTATCGCATTTTCAGCTACAAAGCCAAGCATATTAACAGGATCTTTAGCAGAGGAATAAGGTGGGGCATAGGACAATTCTAAATATTTTAAATCCTCTATTGTGGCATTTAGGCGCAAAGAAGTAGAAAGTGTATCTATGCGTTTATCTACACCTTCATTACCTACGATTTGTGCACCATATATCTTTTGTCCGTCTAATGAGAAAATCAATTTTAACATCATGCCCATAGCGCCAGGATAATATCCAGCATGGCTATTTTGGCGAATGAGTATAGTTTTATAATCAATATCTTTCTTTAAACCAGCTTTTTGTAGCTGCTTTTCATTATGGCCAGTACTAGCTGCAGTAAATGAAAATACTTTGGCGATGGAAGTGCCCTGTGTGCCTTTATAAATAGTAGGATTTCCGGAAAGTGTATCGGCAATAATACGACCTTGTTTATTTGCAGGTCCTGCTAAAGGTATCATCGTTTTGTCTTTTGAAATAAAGTCTTCTACTTCAATTACATCGCCTGCCGCAAATATATTTGGATCACTTGTGCGTAAATATTCATCCACAATTATGCCGCCTCTATCGTTGATGGCTAAGCCGGATTCTTTAGCTAATTTACTATTTGGGCGTACGCCTATAGAAAGAATAACTAAATCACTTTCGATGACTTTACCGCTAGCTAGATGTATGGAAATACCCTTTTCTCTTTCTTCAAAAGAAGTAACAGCGTCTTCTAAAATGAGCTCAACACCTTGTTTGCGCATATCTTTATGTAAGATTTCAGCCATTTCTTTATCTAAGGGTGCCATAACTTGTGGACTTGCCTCAATAAGGGTTACTTTCTTTCCGGCATGATGTAAATTATCAGCCATTTCTAGGCCAATAAAGCCGCCGCCAATTACCGCTACAGATTCTACTTCTTGATCTAAATCTTGTTTAATTCTTTCGGCATCCATTACTGTCCATAAGCTTTTAATATAGTTAGAATCAATACCAGGTATATTTGGTTTTAGTGGGGAAGAGCCTGTAGCAAGAACAAGCGTATCGTAGCTTTCTTTATATTCCTTATTTGTATTATGGTCCATGATAGTAAGGGTTTTATCTTTTGGTTGAATAGAAAGCACTTCATTTTGAATGCGTACATCAATATGAAAACGTGCCTTCATTACTTCGGGTGTCTGTAATAATAAGTCACTTTTCTTTTGAATCACATTACCTACATAATAAGGTAAGCCACAATTCGCAAAGGATATATAAGGCCCTTTTTCTAATAATATAATTTCATTTTCTTCATTTAATCTTCTTAGGCGTGCTGCACAACTCGCTCCTGCAGCCACACCACCTACAATAATAATCTTCGACATATGTAGTCCTCTCTTATACATATATTTTACAAGCTATTGGGCACTTTGATTGTGATTATGTCACAGTTGGGTAAAATAGATGGTGCTAAGATAAAAGCGGAAAAGGAGAATAACAATGGCTGAATTAACAATTACAAACGCTAATTTTGAAGAAGAAGTTTTAAAAAGTGATAAACCAGTATTAGTAGATTTCTGGGCAGAATGGTGTGGCCCATGCCGTATGGTGGCGCCAGTTGTAGCAGAAATTGCGGAAGAAAATCCTGATATTAAAGTAGGTAAAGTAAATGTAGATGATGAACCAGAGTTAGCTGCTAAGTTTGGTATTATGTCTATTCCATCTTTACTTGTATTTAAAGATGGCCAATTAGTTAATCAAACAGTTGGATTACAACCAAAAGAAAACTTACTTCGTTTATTAGGCAAATAAGACAAAAGAAATAAATAATTTGTTAAGATAGGGTAGATGAAAGAAAAAGAAGAAATTTTATCTACCCTTTTATTTTGGGATAAGTTAAATAAAGCAGAGAAAGAAGAACTGATTTCCTATAGTGATTATAAATGTTTCGATCAGGGTAGTTTTATTTATTCCCATGATGAAGCGTGCTTAGGAATGGTTATTGTGATAAAGGGAGAAGTGCGTTTAGCTATGCTAAGTGAAGAAGGGAAAGAAGTCACCTTATATACATTAAACGAAGGGGATGTAGAAGTCTTATCGGCATCTTGTGTAGTAAATCAAATAACCTTTGAAACACAAATACAAGCGAAAGAGGATACTTGTTTATTAATTCTTCCTGCAGCTATTCTATCTAAATATAAAGAGAACAATATTTATGTACGTAGTTATATTTATGAAATATTAGCAGAACGTTTTTCGGATGTTATGTGGACTTTAGAACAGATACTTTTCTATAAAATAGATACTCGTTTAGCTAACTATTTACTAAAGTTGGCATTAAATAATAAAGATAATGTAATCACAATAACCCAGGAGGAAATCGCTAAAGAAATCAATAGTGCACGTGAAGTGGTTACACGCATGCTGAAGCGCTTTGAAAAGGAAGGCTTAATTGCAGTAAGAAGAGGTAGTATTGAAATACTAAGTGTGGAAGGGCTAAAGAAAATTGGTTAAGATTTGAAAGTGGTCCATAAAAAATAAAAAATGTTAAAAAAAGAAGTTCTCCACTTATATACAAGTTTAGAACTTCTTTTTTACTTAACGTTCTATTGACCCATTGTAGCTATTTATACCACCAATATTCGTTACCTTTGTATAACCATTATTCTTTAGGTATAAACAAGCTTGATGGCTTCTTGCTCCACTTAGGCAATAGACGAATAATGGTGTATCTTTATTTGGGATAGTAGAAGAAATAGTAGAGATATTTTCTACTGGTATATTCTTACTATTTGGTATACGACCTGAACGATATTCTTCTGGTGTGCGCACATCGAGAAGGATAGCTCCTTCTGTTTGTTGGTAAGTTTTTAGGTGTTCATTGATATTTGAACCACGAAATAAATTGAATATGCTCATATTACTATTCCTTTCTCTTATGAGTAGAATGAATTTCCACTACCACTATAGTATTCTTTGTGAGAATAGACTGTGATATAGTCACACAAAAACGGATTATCTTTGGCTAATTAGCTTCTTTTAAGGCTTTGATTTTGTTTAATACGATTTCTTTTTCATTAAATAGGGTTACATAGCCTTCTAATGAGGCTGCTTTTTGTTTGAGTGCTTCACTACCTTCATAAATGAAGATGTAACATTTTCCTTTTCCATTCTTCGCTTCTTGGATTAAATTTGCACAAGCAGAATTTCCATCTAAGGCCAATAGGATGGATGGTCTACGTTCAAATATTTCATAATTAAAGCTCTTATATAGGCCCATAGGGGAAGCTTCTATCGCAACACGAATAGAAATATTACTTCTCCTTAATTTTCTAATTTGTGTTTTGTTTAATGTAGCCGGTACAATAGCGAATATTTTGAAATTACGATCATTATGATCTAATAAATATTTTTCATAAGCATTGAGTTGATGGCCAATAATAAAGAAATATTCTTTTGGGTTTAATGTATCTAATAGATGATTAATTAATGTCTTGTTTTCGTCAGTTAATTTGGTTTTGTGAGTGTCGTTATTAAAACTACCACCTGCTAATACAATAGGAAATCTATCCCAAACTAATTCTTCAATTTGGTCTTTGAGTTCAATTTGGCTATCAAATTGGTCACTTGTTGAAACAAGGTCGGGATGTGCTTTCGGTGTCTTATTCATGCGCTCAATAAGCACATCTTCAATATCCTTATCGCCTAATATACGTTTGAATTTCTCTTGTTTTTTCTTAAATGTACTTAGGCTATCTTTATAAATAATTTCTTCCGTATGCTTCATCTTTTGTTGGTCAGCATCACTTAAATTGAGAAGTTTTTCTAAGGATAATTGTTCATCTATGCTACTGGTTCCATATAAAGCGGCTCCATCAGTACCTTGTACACAATCGATGTCATATTTTAAATATTCCTTTAGTGGGTGTATATCTAAGCTATTTAAATTATTTAAGCGTACATTAGAAGTGATTTGGAATTCCAAAATCACTTGATTCTCTTTTAAATCTTTTACTAATTCTTTTCCCTTTTTACTTTTCAAGTTGGCTGTATATAAACCATGTCCTAAGCGTAAATGAGGCATTTTTTGGTTTGGTGCGAGTGCTTCTTTTACACAGGCAATGCTGTTATATACATTATCACGTAGGCTATCGTTTTCTCCTGCATGTATACGGATGACATAGCCAGGTATATCCTTCGCTATCTTTACGATTTCTTGTATAACAGGCTTTAAATCACGAATGTCATTTACTTCTTCACCTACAATATCACTACCAGCTACATAAGGATCTAAGGCAATAACTTTCAATACATTTAGGTTTTCGGATAGGTAGTCTTGTGCAGTTATGCGGTCTTTAATAATGGTTAAAGGTATACGACGTAAAGCAGCTAAAAAACGTAGTGTTACACCAGTTTCTTCCGTAATAGAAGGCATAACTGCATGTACTTGTTTTAACATTTCTATGGATTCATATTTCTTTACTAAAGTAGTATCCGATATTTCTACATAATAAATACCTTGTTTTTGGTAGGAACGGGCAATCCATAATAGCTTATCTTGAAATAAGGTATTATTAGCGAATTTAGGATTATCTTTATCTGCTAACATTTCCCAAACAAGATTAGCTATTTCTGTATCTGGTATTTGGTTAATGCTATGGAGATGAATTGGTTTTTCTGAAGGTCTACCTTTGGTGAAAACATAACGATATAAATATACTTTTTCTAAATTGGTAAATACAGCTTGCCCATCTTTTAATACGGCAAGTGAGGCTCTAATTTTCGCAATATTATAAGCAGCATTTTGTAAATTGTTTAAAATCAAATCCGCAAAATTAATATAGGTATGGTCATTTATTTTACGATCGAGATATTTACCAGTTAATGTGGAATCTTTAAACGTTAAACTAACTCTTTCTCTTTGTTTTGACATAGAAGCTTCTTGTTTGGCAGTTAAACGTAAGTCTAGTTTACGGATGTAATAGAGTGGATATTGGAGTTGGTGCACAATCGCTAAAGCAATTAATATATCTGGATGTAAATTAGCGTTCATATGTGTATGTAAATCGGTATGGAATTTATTTTCTTCTTTGATGAAGGTCTTAATGATGGTTTTTTGTATATCTAATGTGTAATTCTTTGTTTGGCTCATGAGGGTCTTGGATATAGAAGGAATAGAAGCACGTAGTTCTACTATGCCATTTGGATAAATATTAGCTACCTTTGTGTTGCCTAAACGAAAGATATAAACTTTATGATTATACGCATCGATATAACATGGTACAGTACCGCGGATGATAAAAAGGCCATCTTCATCGCGGCTTAAAGGTAAGTCGCATAACTTGGCCAAATTGCGTATTAAATTACCTGTACTATGATTAGGTGTACGTAATGTATAAATTAAATTTGATTCATCTTTGTATAAATCTACAATGATATCTTTTTCTTTATCCAAATAGAAATGACTTAAATATTGCATAAACCACCATTTTCCTTAGGACTATTATAGTATATTCTTTCTACTAAGGTGTTTATATTCTTTTAAAAAGGCAATTTAAAGTTTTCGCTATATATTCCCTGTATAATAAAGGGAGAGGGAAAAGAAATGACGCAATACCAGCATGATCCAAATGAGAAAAGACAAAGTGATTTATGGGAAGACTATTTGAATGAAGAAGAGAAATATGAAGGTCCTAAATTAAGTGATCAAGTTCAAAAAGACATTATTAATTTCAAATATGAAAATAGTGTGCGCCCAATGAAACAAAGGAATTTACCTAAGATAGGCATCATATTAGGGATTATCTTTTTGTTGCTGACAACATTTGTGGTAATAAGTGGTCGTTCAGGTGCAGTAAGCTATAATGAACAGCCACATTATGAAGAAGTAATTATTAATGATCCTTTATATGAAGTAGAAGAAGTGGAATATGATGAGATTAGTGATGATTTACGTATTCCAGAATTTATGGTTAATGAAAAAGTATATCGTTTACCAGTGTCTGTTAGTGAATTAATAAGTAATGAATTTGAATTAAGAGGAGATAGCTTTACTACAACAAGTAATGAAGTGGGTGAAGAGCCGGTAACAATGCTGTTAGTGGAAGATGGATATATTGTCGCTAATGCATTAGTCGTATCGCCAACAGGCGAAACTGTACCTATAGAAGACGCTATGGTAGTAGGTATAGCATCTGTACCAAATGGTTACTTTGCTATACCAGATTATTTATCTACTTATTCATCAGAAACATATTTGTTAGATTATTTTGAATATGCGAATATATCCTATGAAGTAGAAAGAGTAAGTAATAATGAAAAATATTATTATGTACATAATGTAGATGATAATGAAACAGAATATAAAAACTACACACTACGCTTGCGCGTGGTAGATGGAGAAATAGAAACAATAGTAATGGAATTGAAGAAGTGAGTTATGAAAAAGATTATTGCAGAAGAAACAATAGAGAAAAAAGTGGTGTACGATGGTCATATTATTAAAGTAAGAAGTGATATGGCTAAGTGTGCTAATGGGGAAATAGTACCTAGAGAAGTAGTAGAACATCCAGGTGGAGTAGGCATTGCATTAGAAGATGAAGAAGGTAAATTCTTTTTTGTGAGGCAATATCGCTATGCCCAAGAAAAGGTTATGCTAGAGTATCCTGCAGGTAAGAAAGAAAAAGGCGAAGATCCTCTTAGCACAGCGAAAAGAGAAATTATAGAAGAAACAGGTTTTGAAGGAAAAGACTTTGTTTATCTAGGAGCTCTAGTTCCAACACCAGCTTATGATACAGAAGTAATTGAATTGTATTATGCTAAACAGGGTGAATATAAGGGGCAGCATCTTGATGAAGATGAAAATTTAGATTTATGTAAGCTTAGCTTAGAAGAAATTACAGATGAAATAGTTAAGGGAAATGTTACAGATTCTAAAACAGTCGCAATGACTTTCTTGATTAAAGAATATAAGGAGAGAAACAAATGAAGAAACCAATAGAAATTAGAGATTTATTAAGTTATAAGTACCCTGAAAATCTGCAATATAGTCCAGATGGAAAAGTATTGGCTTTTCAAGTAGCTTATGCAGATGAAGAAAAGAATCAATATAAAAGAGATATTTATGTTGTAAAAGAGGGTGAGGTAAAACCATATACAAGTGATGGCATTTCTTCTCTTATATTCTTTGAAGATGAAGAAACAATGGTGATTGAAAAGCATAAGGATAATTGTGATTCTACAACTACGGAATTATATCGTTTATCCATACATGGTGGTGAGGCTTTACCTTGGCTTACTTTACCATTTCCTATGCATGATATAAAAAAGATGAAAGATAATTTTTATTATGCTTTAGGAATAATCGATATGAATGATCCGGATGCTTATAAAGATAATGAAGAAGTAAGAAAAGAAAAAGAAAAGAAGAAAAAAGAAGATGCCGATTATCAAGTGGTAGATGAAGTTCCATATTGGTTTAATGGTGCAGGCTTTGTGAATAAAAATCGTACTGCCTTATTTGAAATCAAAGTAGGTAATAAGGTGGAAGTAAAGCGATTAACCGCAAAGAATATGGATGTAAGTGAATTTATCATAGAAGGGGATAAGGTATATTTTGTTG
>JAFVFM010000325.1 GCA_017475415.1 Solobacterium sp. | reverse complement strand
TAAGAAGGTAGCTGCAGCATAGGCATTACTTTTATCTTCTAATGGTAAGAAACCTAAGTCGATAACATCATCCTTAACAGAATGCGGTATATTCACTTTACCACCACCAATTAAAACTAATTTTAATGGCTTTTTATATTCATGTTTCCACTTCGCAAAATAATCTAATAATAAATAGATATTCTTTCCTTCATCCTTCCTACCAGCGTAAAGAATAAAAGGTTCTGTAATTTGATATTTATTTCTAAAGCTTTCTGCATCATAGTTAGCGTCTGTATCTACACCAGCGCCCAATACAAGTTGCTTCGCATCTTGAATATCAAATACTTCATTCGCCAATTCCATTTCTGGCTTAGACAAGAATAAGAAGCCTTTGGATTGTTCAAATGCCTTCTTATAGATATCCATATGAATATAGGCTTCCTCATGGAAACAAGGAATCATCACACTCTTTTCTGGAGCTGCTAGTATTCCATAATAGGTTGTAGGAAACATATATGGAATATAAATAAAGTAAGCATATTCATCTTGATGATCACGAATATAGTTATATAAGGCCTGACTATTCACAAATTCATCCATATAGATTTCTTGATCCATAGGACTAACCATTTCCCCGTGCATTAGATGAATATTCACTTTATCAAATGCATAAGCATTTCTTTTGCGAACAGGAAAACGCCTCGTTAATACACCATTAATCATCTCTTCCCCTTCAGGATGATAATTATGGCCCCAATCACTTTGGAATTGTTTAACACAGGTCGTTAATACCTCAACAGGTATTTCTTTCTTTGCAAGATTTTCTACTATACCGCGCAATTCTGTTTCTGCGCCTCCACCAATATCTGCACCATACCATGGTATGACAAATGCTAACTTTTTCATGCCAACCTCCAATAACTATACTATTCTAGCATAAAGAAACTATTTATTCTTACCATCCTAGAAAAAGGGCTGTGCCATTCGACATCAGCCCCAAAATATCTATTATTTCAACGATTAACGAATACCATATTTAGCCATAATAGCATTAAATTCATTCGAATTCGCAAAGCCTCTTAATACTACATCTTTACCTTTAGGCATTTGTGTTAACCAATAGTTTAAGCCATTAGCGTCCGCTTCTCTATCTAAGAAGGTTCTATAACATACTTTAATAAAGTCAGCATTGCTTAATCTCTTATTTACAAATTCATTGGAATTAAAGAATCCACTTGATGCTGCATTAGCTGCTCCTTCTTTCTTATTAGCAGATTCCATGATTTTTCCTGTCCAATAATTTAAACCACCTACATCAAAGCCTCTACCTAAGACTTTTGTATAACATCTAGATACAAAGGCTGTAACACCATAATTAAGGTCTCTATTTTCACTTAATGTAATATCGCCTTTATCTATACCATATGAGTTACAAATCTTAGTAAATTCTGTGCTTCCTACAAAGCCTTTAACAACAGATAATCTACTCATACCTACAGCTAATCTATCTACCCAATAAGCCAAGCCACCCTTATCTGCTTCTCTATTCATCATGACTCTATAACAACGTTTTACAAATTCTTCATTGCTTAGATTTAACTTCTTCATTTCATTACTTTCAAAGAAGCCTTTAGCTGCACCAGCTGCTGTTGTTTTCTTAGAGAGTAAATTATTTACCCAATATGCCTTACCATTAGGATCTGGATTACGGTTTAAACATAGTTGGTATAAGCGTGTTACAAATTCTTCTATTATTTCTTTTTGTGTATCTACTACAGTTATTTCTATTCTTTCTTCATAACCTGAAGTATTCTTTATTCCAATCTGTGTTACACCTTCTTGATATGTATAGATCACACCACTCGTATCTACACTTGCGATTTGAGGATTAGAACTAGTAAAAGATAGACCTACATATTCTCTTTCTCTATTTGGTTCAAATTGAATATCCATTTGTTTACTACTACCTTTTTCTATAAAGCTGTCTTTAGTATTGATTCTTATTGTATGTACATAATCATATGGGCTAATCGCTATATTCTTAGGCCCATATAAAACATGTGTTTTACTAAAATGCTTTTCTCCTAATAAGAAATATTCTAATTTATCATTATATTTCGCATTCATTTCATCCCATGTAGCATCCATATGGTAATAGCTATTACCAAGTTTAATAACATTCCATGTATGTGTATCTTGAACTTCTTTACCCGCAACTACTTCACCACCATGGACAATAAAAGAATCTATACCCACTTCATTAAACATACGATATAGAAGTAAGCTATAACCTTGGCATACTGCCTTATGATTTATTAATGCACCATAAGCTGTATATAGCTTTCTATCTGCAATTTCGTTTCTTTCTTTTTCTACATAATACACATTCTTTACTACATATTCATATATAGCCTTTACTTTTTCATATTCACTTTTTCCGTTTAAATTTAAGCTACCTAATACCTTCTTTAATTCACGATTAAAGTATTCTTCCTCTTCATTTGTTAAACGATATGACCAAGAAAAAGAATATGCAATATGACTTTTATTCTCTATGATTTCATGTTCTATAGTTAAGTTAATGGTTCCATATAAGTTGTAATAGGCATATTCACCTAAACCATCTTTCACTTGATTTAATAATTCCCTAGCCTTAGCATTTCCATCTTCTATAACAGAAGCATAGCTTAAAATTCCTTTATAACTAGTGCCTCTTCTATTTTGGATAAAGGCTATCGTTGTATCAATGAATTCTTTTTCTGTATTGTACTCTGTTATAGCAACATCTACACTATCTGTATTCGCTACTACGTCTATTGGCAACACAAAAATATTACAGATAAGAAAGATGATTAATGTAAGTATGTTAATTCTTTTCATTGCTATACCTATTTCACACTTATGTTAACACACAAAAAAGAATCTACATTCTTCATGCAAATTCTTCATTAACTATTATCTAGAAAAACATCAATATCTTGTTAGATTGATTTTTTGGCTATATGTTTCTGTGGTTTTACATTTATCCCAGCGCTTTTTTCTTTTTTAACTATTTGCAACCAATTTTTTCCTTCTATTACGACAATTATTACGTCATCTATTACGACATTTCACAAGCCTTATTTTATGACGTAATGCCCAAACCGAGTTGATCCAACATGTTCAATCTTGCCTTCATCCATCAAACGTTTCAAAGCTCTCTGAACAGTTCTTTGAGAATAACCTACTAGCTCCGCAAGCCCTGCAGCCGATTGATTACCATCTTCCTTCAAAAGATCCATCAATTTTTCATCTCACGTTTTTGCTTTGTTCATTACACCATTATGTGACAAATCTTCTAGAAGATCCCTAATCAGTTCCAACATAAACCGAACAAATATCGTTGACTCACCATCTGTATTAGATGCATTTAGCGCTCTGTAATAATCATCTTGGCGTTCATGTATAATCGTTTCAATAGGAATCGATAAGTAAAACTCCTTCCACTTTGCAAGAATCATTGTATGCCAAAGTCTTCCTGTCCTTGAGTTCCCATCTGCAAAAGGATGAATGAACTCGAATTCGTAATGGAAAATACACCCCTTTACTAATGGATGCAACTTTGATTTTTTCAACCAATCAAAAAGTTGTCCTACCAAATCTGGCACATAATTGGCAGGTGTTCCAGCATGTATCAACTGATCTCCAGCATACACTCCTACACCTTTGCTTCTAAATATACCCGCTTCCTTTACTAAGTCTTCCATCATAATCTTATGGGCCTTTAATAGATCTTTGACGGAATACGGATTCAACTTTGTCATCATCTCATATGCTTCATAAGCATTCTGAACTTCTTTGATATCCTGAGGTGGTCCTAGAACACGCTTTCCATCTATTACATCACTCACCTGTTCCTCAGACAACGTATTTTGCTCAATCGCCAAAGATGAATGAATCGACTTAATACGATTATCTCTTCTAAGCTTAGGGTTTTTAGATAGCTGTTCAGATACCGTCATTGCACCGGTAAGCTCCGCAATCTCTATTACAAGATTCGTGATCTCGTCCGTCATTGTAAATGGTGGGATATATGTTTCATGCATTGGATTACCTCTATACAATTATTATAAAATTTTCAATTATCAAACCGAATAATTACGTAAATCATTATAGGCCACCTATCAAACTTCATCAATAATTTTGACGTAAATAATGTCGTAAATCATAAATCCATCAATCTACGTTTTTAACTGCATTGATTTCATACAAATAGTATTATTAATTTACACCTTCCAAGTGAACTACCCAGGGCTAAAGCACTTGGGGTTTCCCACACGCAGTTTCTAAATATCTCTTTAACATCTCTATTTCTAATTCATTTACTAGCTTTACAAAATCAGTATAGTCACCCATAGTATGTGCTTTATCTAATACATTATAGTAATCTAATCTATTTTCCTTTTTTATGATTATTGGCTGATATCCACTTTTCATTAATGATAAGTTCATGACCAATCTTGAAGTTCTACCATTCCCATCAATAAATGGATGGATTTTCACTAACTCACCATGTAACAATGTGGCTCTAATAATTGGGTGATATTTCTTCCATTCTTTATCCTTAAGAATTAATTGTTCCATTAGTTCCGGTACAACTAAATAATCTGGTGGGATATGCGTTGCACCTTTTATACTTACATTTACATTTCTATATCTTCCAGCATAATTATCATCAATTTGTTTTAATACCAATTGATGAATATTCTTTATAATCCATTCACTTATAGGTTCTTTATCTTTTATTAAATCTTCCAAATACAATATAGCTCGTTCGTGATTAATTACTTCTAAATGTTCTTTTAATGTTTTGCCACCAACAGTAATGCCCTCTAAAACCACCTGTGTTTCTCTTAATGTTAATGTATTTCCCTCTATACCATTACTGTTATATGTCCATTCCAAATTAAGTGATTCTTTTAATGCTTTTAACGTTTCCTTTGCGATAGGTCTTTTCGAATTAAGTCTTTCATTTAACTCTTCTACTTCATCAAAGTAATGATTAGGCAAATCGATTATAAATTCAATATTATCTAATTTCATACTTCTTTTATCTGCAGGCTTATTCGCATGGATTGGTATATTCCAATTATTACCTACTTTAATAGCACCTTCAATTCTCCCATCCTGCAACAATTTTCTAATTCTTCTTTCACTAATATTCCATTTTTTTACTGCTTCTTTTGTTGTCATAAATTCCATACACTTCACCCACAGAATATACCGTTATCGGTATAATGTAAATATAACAAAAGTCATATGCCTTTTGCAATTATACTTGCGTTTCTGGCGCGACTTTACTGTTTCATCAAAAAAGAAAAAGAATCTACACTTTCATGCAAATTCTTTATTCTTCGCTTATTTCCATAGAATACATCGCAATGGATAAAACGGCATCATCGAGTAGTCTTGGATCAATTGAACTAGCACTTACTGCATCTGGCAAATCAAATACAATTTTTAATTCACTACTATCTTCAACGTATTGCTTTGGTATAGAGAAATCCAATTGATTATCATGTGGAATTTGTTCACCAACAAATTGATCATTCACACTCAATCTTACTCTTTGTGAATCTGTTAATGTTCCAGCTAACTGAATATGTAATTGCAAGTCGCTCTTCGCCTTATCTTGTAAAGGTATTTCCATTATTGCCTGCTCACCCATTAGCCATGTAAAATTTGATTCTGCACCTCTAAAGCCTTTTGTCCCATAGCGATTACCAGTGGAGCGAATATCAAAGTATAACTCCGTTCCAAAAATGTATTTTTCCTTGCCTCCTGCTGCCCCAAAGATTGGATAGGTAATGCCTGTTTCTACAACAGAATCTTTTACTCCTGCATCGCCTTCAACAATATATTCATATAATGCATCTTTTATTTGCCTATAGAAATAACGCGTTGCATTATCCGTTTCATCTAATTCAAAAATTGATTTCCCTTCATGCTTCGCACCTGTCATTTCTAATATTGTAGGGATAAAATTTGAATAAGAAACTGAACGTTCATCTATAGTGAATTCACTATTCGTGTTTGCTCTTTTTACCATAAATAATGGATTTTGTTCTACAGCTGTATCACCATGGTCAGCAAGAATAATGATATTACTAGAATCATATATTCCATTCGCTTTTAATTCACTTAGATAATTATCCACAATTTTCCAAACACCTTCTTCTTGTTCTTGTCGAGAAGTTGGTGTGTCACTTCGTGTACCATCACTCTTTAAGAAATATGGTCCATGTGCTCCTAATAAATGATAAAAGCGGAATGCATTTTGTTCGTTATTTAGTGAAATACCACCATTTATGAAATCATTATAGAAAACATCATCATAGCTAATTGAATAGGGATCACTCTTGCCTTCTTCATCTGCTTGATTAAAGGCAGCTAGGTCAAAATCGCCCGAATACATCCAAAACTGTGGCTTAATTATGTGTGGGAAATAACGAAAGCCTACAAATTTAAGCCATTTTTTTGCAAGAATCGAATAGTTATTTACCATTTTTCTATCCGAAGAATAATTCACAAAATTCCTAGCTGTTTTTTCTGATACATAGGAGGAATTAGTGAATATTCCTATATCGTAGTTTTGTTTTTCTAATTCTGAATATAAATTTGTATTTTCGTAGCTCTCATTTATATAGTCTTGATAGGTTTCTCCTGTTGTATATGGATAATTTGTCAACAAATGTGGTATTGCAACTACAGTTCTAGTAGAACCACCAACTGTATTTGGATAAAACACAAAGTTACTCCATGTACTTTCTTTATATGTTGGATGTGCATCTACAAATTCCTTGAAGTAGGATGCATCGTATGCATCAAGTAAGAAAACAATAATATTTTCTTTATTTGATAATTTAAACTCATTATTTTTAGATAAGACATATTCATAATTCATTTGTTTGTTTGAAAAATTTGTCCCACTAACTGTAATTATTGCATTGATACTTTCTATTGCCACAACCATCACACTTCCCATTATGATTATATTTTTAATCATATCTGGATAGTATTTGTATATAAATATTGGAATAAGAATAACTGCTATCCACATTAGAGTATTCCATATAGCAGTAAATTGATAAGCATCCCAATTAATTGGCTCACCATTTAGAACACCATAATTTGTTGTAACAAAATTACCTTGAATAAATAATCCTATCGCAATGCCAAATAGTATACATAAAAGAATCGCTCTACTTTTACCTTTTAGGAAAAACAATATAGCCATTAACACTAATGCTCCTACCAACATAATCAAGCACATTGGTAATAATACATCCTTCAAATCGAAATAGAATTCCGAATAATTCGCTATATACATTTGTAAGGTGCCAAAGAAAAGCATCGTGCTTGTAAGGAAAATAGGAATCCACACCAAAATGCCTTTACTATTTTCAAAGCTAGTTTCCATTGGCATTTCTTTAATATTTAATGCATTGTCATCAAATATATATTCTTTATTTACTGGTAAAGATGTTTTCCTTATTCCATTTTGTTTATCTTCGTAATATAAATATTCGCTTTCTTGAATTAGCTTTTTATCTTGCAAATGCAGCCTTCTTCTAATACGGCGGAATAATAAACTACCTACTGTTCCTAAAGCGATAATGATTCCCGAAATAGCTTGAATGGCGTAAGTAACTACAGATGGATCAATATATGCATGTACTGTAATCGTACGCATAAAAAGCAGCCCAAGCATAAGGTAGGAATATGTATATATTTTTTGAATATAGCCTCTATTCTTTTTCACTTGAATGCCTCTCTCTTACTTTGTTGAAGATTGTTTCTATAATATATTTAGCACCTACTTCTGTAGAATTCCCTAAATTATATACATATTGATTCTTTATCTGCTCTATAGCGTTTTTATAATCTTCTTTATGTTCTAATAAATCACGTACATAATCTTTCGTTTGATGAATATTCTCTAGTGATATTACCTTTCCGACTTTTTCTCTAACCCAGATATTGAAAGGAATCGTATCAATTTTGGTATATTCTGGATTCATGACCTTCATTGGTGTATCGACATATAATACAGGTTTATTCGTCGTTAAGAAATATTCTGTTGCTACACCACTCCAGTCCGAAATCATTACATCTGCTTCAACTACAGTATTCGTATTTGAAAAATCGGTTTGAATTTCAATATTTGGATTGCTGGCATATTTGTTTTTGAGTAATTCCATCTTCTCTGGCATATGTTTTACATGTTGAGGGTGAGGACGTACAACAATACGATAATCTTCATCTTTTAAGGAATCTAATATGTCCTCTAAACATAAGTCAACAATATTATCCTTTTGCCATGATGGTGCAATTAAGATTAATGGTTTTTCCTTCTTATCTTCATCTTTATGCTTGTATGCATCTATCATTTCTTCTAATAAAGGATAGCCCACATTAATAATCTTCTTTTTCTTTAGCCCATACGCAATTTCCGTTTTTTCTACTTCTTCTCTTTGGTGTGGGCAAATAGCGAATATCGTATCGTAGTTATCCATAGAACCCTTGCGCATAGTTAAATTATTACTACCTACACCATGAGGAAAATAAATATATTCTACATCTTTTCTTACACGGCTTCTTTTAATATGGAAATTTTCTAAGTCAGGCATAGTCATAAATACTACATCCGCATCCATTTTCATCATTAGAGGAATTAATTTTGTTTCACTGATGAAATATGGTTGTATTTTCGTTTCTGTTTCTGCAAGCTTGAAAATGTTATCCTTTGGATCACTTGTAATATAGTGAATAGGGATATTCGTATATTTTAAAATATATTCAATAAAACTTTTAAAATATTTATAAAAGCCATTACTTTCTGAATAGAAAACTAAATGCTTATTATCAATAGCCAAAAAGCGTTTATAGTCATTTCTTTCTCTTTGGAAAAGAGGATCATTTCGTTTTATCTTATTCTTTTTCGTTTGTGCTTCTAATAAGGATAATTCATTATGTGTCTTATTTAATGCTTCATAATCAATATATTGTTTAGGATTAATCACTTTATTCAAAATAAATAATTGAATAATCGCCATTAAATTACTCGCTACCCAATATAAAGCTACACCGGCTGGGACAAATGTACCTAAATATAAAGATAAACCAACCGATAATATAGCTGTGCCCCATTTATTCCAAAGAGATTGAGCCGATTGCAACACATTTATACGGTTTTGGGCAAAAGAAAGTAAGAATGAAGATAAACCAGCTAATAGAGGAACAATATAGGTAATTCCTCCTAATATAGATGCTGTCCAAGATAAATCCATGCCTAAGAAAGACATTTCAAAATCCTTTATTTTCTTAACACTATCTTCTACCTTTTCGCCTTCACACGAAAGATAATCATTTCCTTCACCATTTTGAATTCTTTCTATCGTATAGAGCTCTAAAGAATTTGATTCTGGGCTTAATCCTTCTTCCTTTTGTAGTGTTACCTCTTTGAAGGAAGAGATTGTCTCATTGGGAATGGATAATATATATTCAAAAGGATGATAAATGACCTCCACAACACCCATCAATAAAAAAATCTGTATAGCTAGTGGTATTAGCGATGCTAAAGGATTATAGTGATTTTCTTTATATAGCTTTTGTTGTTCTTCGGAAATGGTATCCCCATCTCCAAAATGATTAATCTTTATTTGATTAATTTGAGGCATCATTTTTACCATTTTAATGGAATTCTTTTGAACCCAAATGGATACTGGCAATAAAACAATTTTACTAAATAAGGTAAAAAGAATTATAGCTAAGCCATAATTCTTGCTTAAGCTATAACAAAATGTCATCACTGCCCCTAATATTTTTCCTAATAACTCCATGTATTCCTCATCTATCACAGCCAGAATTTATCTGTTGGCTGAACTAAGTCTATCTCATTTAGAGATGTATCATTATCTAGTAAATGATAGATCTCTGCTGCAATTGTTAAATCATGAATAGACAGTCCGATATTATACGCTATTATTCTTTCTTTTGCATCCTCTCTTCCAGGATTTCTTTGATTTACTACATCTGAAACTTCAGCGAATTGTTTAAAATGAGCGAAATTCTTAAAATGTTTTACATGACCTGTATCATCTGCATATACCTTATCAAAGAATAAATCACAATTGGAGAAGCCTTTCGTATGCACAGGCACAACTAAAACACCCTCATCAAACCATTCATCTTTCGCAATATCTTCATTGAATACAGTTACACAGGATACAATTACATCTGCACCTCTTATTAGCTGTTCTGTATCTTCTATAATGGAGAATGAAAGATTAGGATATTCCTTAAAGCGATCAATAAATAATTCAGCTTGATCCTTATATTTAAGAAGCTTTATTTTAAATTGACGTTCTGGGTAAAGATTAAGTAATGACTCTAATGTAGCTCTTGCCGTATTCCCTAAGCCTAAAAAGGAAAGTTTAGAAAAATCCTTTTTCGCCAGAAGAGAAATAGAATGTGCTGCAACAGCACCAGTACGCATTGCCGTAATCCATGTAGCATCCATTAATGCCAAAGGATTACCATTTGTAGCATCCATCAGTAGTAACATGCTATTTAAAGAAGGGATATTCTTCGGATAACGCGTCACAATCTTTGCGCCTTGCACAGTGCCAATACTTGTATTAGGTACAATACAAGGCATGATATTACAAAAGATATCTCCCTCTTGGTGCATACTGATTTTTGGAGGCAAGGTTGTTTCATCTTTTGAAGCAATAGCCTGTGCCACCCACTTATTCACATCACTCATTGGAATATGCATTCTTTGGATTGTATTAAAGTCAATTACTTTCATAAGCTCACTCCTTCGTCGTTAATTCTTCTTTTAACGCTGCTAAAAGGCAATTATTGTCTTCTTCATCTCTAATCGCCAACCGAATATATTCCCCTTTTCCATTC
>JAFVFM010000324.1 GCA_017475415.1 Solobacterium sp. | reverse complement strand
ATTCATATGGAATACCACTAGATGCCTCTTGTTCAACAGTATATGATTCACTTATTTCATTATTATCTATCTCATACTCTTCAATAGGAGTTTCATCGATAAATATCTCTTCATCTTGAGGTTCTTCCACTATTAAAGATTCACCAATTATTTCTATTGCTTGTTCAGCTTCTTCATCATGATTTACATCTACTTCTTGAAGAATATTTTCTTCAACATTATCATCTCGTTGTAATTCTTCAACAACTTCTTCAGTTGGTTCATTACTAACAATTTCTCCTGTTGTTTCCTCTTGGATTATCTGTTCTTCACTATTTTCTGCTACTTCTTGAGGTATCTCTTCAGCGTTATTATACGCTTCGCTATCCTCATCAGTGATTTCTACCACACCCGTTTCTTCAACGTTTATACCTTCTTCTGCCTGTATTTTAGTTGTAGTAACAGTAATAGACATAAATAAAGCTAATAATGTACATATTATTCTTTTCATTCACATTCCCTTATATATAAATATTGATTATTTATATATTCTCTTCCTTCCTTTTTTATATGTTTTAATGCATGATAAAAGAGTATTAAGCCTTATTTTAATAATCTTAATAATGTTAAAAACCGCTTCATTTATAGTTTCCCCCTTCCACAATAATTAGTGGATATGTTATTCTAATGCCATCATAACCGATTCCGGTTATTATTACAATTAAAAAATAAGTCTATCGTATACATATAGGAAGTAAAAGATGATTGTATACGATAGACTTTGGAAAACATTAAAAGAAAAAGGCATTTCTCAATATAAACTAATTAATGAATTTCAAATTAGTCCAGGCCAATTAACGAGATTAAGAAAAAATGAAAGCGTAACTACACATACCATAGATGTATTATGTTCTATATTAGATTGTGATATACATGACATCATGGAATATAAATCAAATCATAGAAAAAAGTGATTATTTCAAACTTACCTATATCGTAATTTGAGATAATCACTTTATTTTGTTATTTGACTTCAACAATCTTCATCATATTTGCAGAACCCTCACCTGTTGGATAACCTGCAGAAATGATAATTAAAGAACCCTTTTTAATACCATAATCTTTCGCAAATAAGGAGGCAAGATCGTCATCGTTTGTTAATTGATTTTGCACATCAGAGAAGATTGGGAAGACACCCCAATAACTCTCTAGTTTACGTTGTGTATCCTTAGTAAAGGTAACTGCTAAGATAGGTACTGTAGGTCTATATTTAGAAATACGTCTAGCTGTTGTACCACCTTGTGTAAATACCACAATAGCACCAATATTATCTAATGTTAATGTTGCATCAGAAATCGCAATACTTACCGCATCTTGTACTGTTTTATTGCTGGTAGTACGTAACCAATCTAAACGTTCACGATATGGGAGTATGTTTTCCGCTTGACGCGCAATGCTAGACATGGTTTCACATGCTTCTACTGGATAATCACCAGCTGCGCTTTCCGCACTTAACATAACTCCATCCGATCCATCTAATACGGCATTACATACATCGGCTGCTTCAGCACGTGTACATCTCGGATTCTTCGTCATGGAATCTAGCATATGGGTAGCTGTAATAACAGGTTTACCAATCATATTCGCTTCACGAATAATTGCCTTTTGGTAAATTGGTACCATAGTTGTAGGAATTTCTACACCTAAGTCACCTCTAGCTACCATTACACCATCTGCAGCTTCTAAAATATCTGCTACATTATCGAAACCTTCTTGGTTTTCAATTTTGGCAATAATATTGATTCTAGGTTTACCTTCTTCAATACAAATCTTACGAATCGCTGATACATCCGCTGGTCTTCTGACAAAAGATGCGAAAATGAAGTCTACATCATTTTTACAACCAAAGCGTATATCTTCTTCGTCCTTCTTTGATAAGAATGGCATAGATAATTTAACACCAGGCACATTGCAACCCTTATGTGAACTAATAGGTCCTGCAACATCTACTCTACATTTCATTTCTTCGCCATTATTCTCTAAGACAGTTAATTTCATCTTACCATCATTAATTAAGATATAATTTCCTGCCCCTAAGTCTTCAAATAATTCTGGTACCATAATATGAAAACGATCATGTGTACCTAATATCTCTTCTTTTACAATGGTAACTGTTTCACCAATTTCATATACTTCTTCATCATTTTCAAAATTACCTAAACGAATTTCAGGTCCTTTTGTATCTAAGGCAATAGCCAAATTAATACCACAACGATCAGAAACAGTACGTATACGATTAATACGTTCTAAATGTTCTTCATGTGAACCATGGCTGAAATTCAAACGACAAATATTCATTCCTGCCTTAGCTAATTTTTCTAATGTTTCTTCATCCTCTGACTTAGGGCCTATTGTACAAATGACCTTCGTCTTTTTAAATAGTGTTTTTTCTTCCATAACTTTTCCTCTTATATCAATCTGTCGAATAAACGATACAGATGTTTCCTACTTTTCTTAGGTAGATTTAATGCCTCATCGATTGGTAAGGATGTGATGGCATTATCAATGATACCTACACAATGCCCACCAATACCTTCTAATAATAAATCCACTGCCTTTTCTCCCATACGGCTAGCTAGATTTCGGTCAAATGGTGAAGGTGAACCACCACGTTGTATATGACCTAATACGGTAGCTCTACCACTAAAGTCTGTATTTT
>JAFVFM010000323.1 GCA_017475415.1 Solobacterium sp. | reverse complement strand
ATTTACCATGGGAATTTCGTATATGACTACGATCATTAAAAGAGATATAACTTAATTCATAAGCGTCGATATGCAAACCAAGCTCTTTTAAACAAGCAGAATAATCATGGTACAGTTTTAATACTTTATGATTATCTTCTTCTAATGTATGCCCATTTTTAATGCGCTGTGCACTAATTAATGTATTCATTAATACAAGATACATATCATCATCCGATAGCACCATTCCCTTCCCTTTTAGAAAAGAAGTCAATGTATCCGCAAGTGGACGAGTGATATGTTGTAAATCATCATCAATATAACTATTCAAATATTTATTTGTAACCCGAACATTCTTTCGTTTTGCGAAATAACGTGCTAAAAGCATGCGTCTTTCTTTTTCAGAACCTTGGAAACTAATCCCTTTACGCGATGATATCAATAATTCGCCACAATTCGTTTCAATACAATAATTTTCAATTTCATGTACTAAAGGATGTATACTAAATCTTTCTGCTAGTTCTTCCATGGATATATACCCATTCGCATCTACAAGCTCAATCACAATACCCATTTCCCTATCGTCTTGTTCTTGCATTAATTGTTCATTAACATCATGGCGCGCTATTTCCATATAGGCTTTTATATATTCTTCTTTTTGATCAAACGGAATAAAAATACGGTCTGCATCATAGACGAATTTAATCCCTGCTATCTTAATCAATTCTTCTTCTAATAGCTTAACATCCGTCCTAACCGTTTTCTCACCCACATAAACTAATTCCGCCAACTCTTTCCAAGTCGTACCAAAATAATTTGAAATAATCTCTCTAAAAATGATTTTTTGTCGTTCAATCATACTTTAATTATAAGTGCATTTTCATCCAAAACAATAATCATAACTTCCATTCCAAACAGTTCAGAAAAACAAATGATTCTTCTATCCCGAATAGAAGAGACTGTCCCACACCACAAAAAAATGGGACTATTTTTTATTTCCAGTCCCATATAATTTTTGCGTATCAATTTAAACATTCAATCAAAATGGTGGCCAATATCTTAAGACATGTTCCAAATAAGAATTTTTAACCTGTGCTGTAAACTCATCAACGGTAACATTTTCATGTCCTGCTTCGATTAGCTCTTGTTGAATCTCTGTCCAATTCGCTTTTATTCTTGCTTCTTCTGCAGGAAATCTGCTATTTCTAGCAATAGCCTCATCTACATAGAGCCAAGCAATTTGACGAAGATTATAGCCTTTATCTTTGACAATAAATGCACCTCCACTCACCATTTCAAGATCGTTAGCTTCTAATAATTCACCTTTATTCATAACTACGTCCCCCAATTCTTTCTATTTATTATTTTATACGATAAAAATCATTTTATGGCATAAATCTTTCACATTAATACATCATAATTTTTTTATAACAGGCTTAACTCCAAATAAATTCAAACAAACAAAACATAAGAAATTTGTAAGCAAACGCCACTAATTCTTTAATTGTAGGTAAACCATAATCGATATATTATAGTGTAAAGGAGCAAAAGAAACACAATGTTAGAACCATCTATAATCATCGGTAATCTATTTAGCATATGCGCAATGATTTCTGATTCCATAAGTGGAACAAAGAAAAAACATAATGAAATGATGTTTGTACAAATTATCAGTCAATTCTTTTATGCTGCTTCTTCTATAGCACTTAAAGGATATAGTAGCACAGCACAAAATATTGTTGCCGTATTCCGTAATTATGCAGCAATGAAAAATATCAAAAACAAAGCTCTAGAATGGGCACTAATAATAGCTGGTGTAGTATTAGGGATTATACTCAATAATCGAGGTCTACTAGGTTGGTTACCTATTATCGCCAACCTAGAATATTCTATAGCTGTATTCCAATTAAAAGATAATGAAAGAACACTAAAAATAGCCTTCATTATTAACATGATTATGTTCGCAATCTTCAATGTAGTTATACAAAATTATGTAGGTCTATTATCCTGCTCTATTATCGCTATTACAACTGCAATCTCACTATTTAACTCAAACAAAGATGTTACAGCTTAATTACAAATATTCCATAGAAAGAAGAGGTAAAGAAAATGGATAAGAATTATAAAGATGCAAATTGCGCATATTGTGCTAAAGGTGAACTCGTTAATGTATTCGGTTATGAAGTATGTGAACTACCTGCTTCAACACTTTACGTATTCCGTGATCAAACACATCCCGGTCGTTGTATAGTAGCTTCTAAATTCCATGTAACCGAAATATGCGAATTAACAGAAGAAGAAAGAGCTGCTTTTATTGAAGATGTAAACAAAGCAGCACAAGCAATACATGCAGAATTCCATCCAGATAAAATCAATTATGGAATGTATGGCGATACAGGACATCACCTACATATGCATTTAGTACCTAAATACAAAGACAAAGAAGAATGGGGTACTACATTTGCGATGAATTATTCTGATGACAAATTGAATGATGAAGGTTGCAAGATCATAGCAGAAAGATTACGCAAATATCTTCAAAAATAATCATTTAATAAAGCATCTCTTGTAGAAAAAATCTAACCAAAGAAAACAGCAGCCAATCAATAATGGAATGGCTACTGTTTTTTGTTCCTCGTACATTATCAGATTTGAATATATAAACTATTCTTTTCCTAATACAATTAATCTGTCTGATTTTTCAAATTGAATTCTCTCCTCAAGCGGTACATTCAAAAACATCTCTTCTTGTTTAGAATAGCCTAATAAGGTGTATCCATAGGACAATATAATCTGTTTTAATCCACCATAGGAATAATCATGCTTAGTCGATAAATTAAATGAGCTCAACGTCTTAGAAAATAATTCATTTCCTTTTTTAGAAAGCAATTCCTTAAATACAGGTTCCAGTTTTGGATCTTCGGATATTTGTGCTAAGACTAAGGATGCAACATTAGAACTCACAACATAGTCTATCTGGTTATTTTTTACTGCAATTCTGTATGAGTTTTCCATGTTTAATTCAGCAGTAATATTAAATACATAATTCTTTCGTTCTTTTAGATCCATTAATTTTAAAACAAGCAAAATATTCTTTATGTCTGAATCTTCTTTATCAATACTTCTATCAGAAAGGATAACAATATGTCGTGCTTGAGAAGCTATTCTTTCTAAATCATTTTCGTAATCTATATCTGCAACCTTAAGTGCTTTTATATCTTTATATTTTTCTTCTAGATATTTAGCTTTTGAAACAATAGTAATATCTTTGACATCATTAGGTAATTCGCTAAGTATTGTATCTAATAATACATTTGTTCCAATGATAAATAGCTTTCCTTTCACTTCTTTTCCTAATGAATCTAATTCTCTTTTTTCAACTCTCTTTTCACCAATATCGTTAATTTTATATGCATCTTTCCCAGTTTCAAATAAAATAACATCATCACCTTCTTTTACAACCATTTCCCTTTCAGGATTTAAAGTTACTTTACCATTATGTTTTATTCCCACCAGTGTAGCATGATCAATCATTCTCGCTAAATCTAAAACCGTTTTATCAATAAATCTTTCATCCTTCTCGAAATAAAATTCATTACCTTCAAAGTTTAACAATTCTTTGAAAGCTACAGAAAGACCTGGTTCCGTAGATGTGTGAGCAATCATTTGTGCCATCATATCATCTGTTTTTAGCATAATGATATTTTTCTCCCTCATCTTTGCAGAAGGTAGTAAATATTTTTCGTTGCTAACACATGCGATAATATTTGCTTTACAATCTTTGTATTCCATCATCAGCATCATTACCGCTAATAATGATT
>JAFVFM010000322.1 GCA_017475415.1 Solobacterium sp. | reverse complement strand
TGAATGATATTTAAATTAGTAACTTTAATATTTTGTACTTCTTCTGGATGCAATATTAATTCAACCCATGTTTTAATTGTTGGATCTTCTTTTGAAGAGGCATAGATACGCACACTACCACTACTTCCTAATACAGTAACCATTCCATCTTCATCTACGATTGCTTTTTGTGTGTCACTGCTTGACCAAGTTACTCTTTTGTTTGTGGCATTTGTAGGTAAAGCGACTACATTAAATAAATAACGCTTATTTTGTAATACATTTATATTGAAATGATTCACATCTTCTCCCATATTTTGCATGGTTAAGCTTTGCAAAGGGATGGTTTCCCCTCCACGAATGACAACATTAATCACTGCGCGTGCTGGGATAAAAGAATTTGTATTTGTTGAAGGATTACGAATTGGTTTTGTATAAGAACTAATGATTTCAATTTTTGCGGTCCCAGTCTTTAATGGTGTTATTATTCCTTTTTCATCTATTGTTGCGACATCTTTATTATGACTTATGTAAACTAACGTTTTATTTGTTGCATTCGTTGGTAGTATGGAAACAGGAATTTGTTTTTTTCCTTCATTTAATTCCATATCCATATCCTTCGCATTAAGACTTTCTACATAAATATAATCACTTGGCGCAACCACTTCTAATTGCATAGAAGCCTTGCGATTACCTTCTTCACTTAACGCAAAGATTGTAGCCTTACCTGCACTTACACCATGCACCTTACCATAGGCGTCTACTGTAGCGATACCTGTATTACTAGAAGAATAGGTCACCTTTTTGTTGGTTGCATTTTCTGGTAATACCTTAACCTCTAACTTTAAATCATCACCTACATATATGCGATCTTCCTTTGGTGTTAAGGTTACCTGCGTAACACTAATTGTATTCACATTCTTTTTTTGGTAATCCTCTACACTTATTGTCAAATCAGTAGGGCCTTGTAGATAATGATCTTGGTGAAATGATCTTGTCCCCTTAAGGAAATAATGGTATTCACTTCTACCAGCATCCCATGTGGAATCTAAATAATAATATTTTCCTTCTAATTGAACAATATTCCAACCATGTGCTTCACTTTGCCCTATACTATTACGGCCTACGCCATAGCCATAACGCACATCTATACCTAAATACTTAAGCATCCGATACAACAATAAGGCATAACCCTGACATACTGCTTCCTTTTTTAGGAGTGCAGAATAAGCAGTATGGTGCACTGCCTCTAAAGAAGCTTTTCCTTCTGCATCATAAGCATATTTAACATTACTCGTGACAAAGTCATAACAAGCTTTAATCTTTTCATAATCACTTAAAGAACTTAAATTTAATGCGCGCATTGTACTCAATAATGCAGAATTAAATTCGGATTCTTGTTGTTTAGTAGGTAAGAAATCATTATGCATGCTGATGGTAGCTTCAAATTGTGCATAATCCTTCCCGTTTTCTGGATAAATAGAATTAATATTTATAGCAGGTGTATATTGATCTAAACTATGTAAAGCATAATCTTCTAAGCCACTAATATATGCTTCGGCAATGCGTTCAATTACGCCATTCCAATATTCACTGAAATATGTTCGCCATCCTGCCATATCATATGCTGCACCATTATCCACATAGATTGTTTGCGTATATTTTACAGATATATCTTCTTGTAAAACATTACCTGCATTGATTAATACATCAACAACATCATTCTCTTCATAATAAATTGGATCTGCTTTATAGCCAAATAACATGAGTTGTCTTTTTTGTGTAGGCAAAATGATTTCTGTTATTTCTTTATGTTCAATACGAACTGCTTCTGCTTCTTTTACTTCATAGGTATTTGTAATAACGATTTCTTCTTCTTTTTCTTCGGCATAGACAAATGAAATATTTGTTATAAATAGAAAAAACGAAAAGAGTATCATTAACAATTTTCGTGCTATTCCTTTACTATGTATCATATATACCCCCAAAACAATCTATTGTTTTTTCACTATTACTATACCGATTTCTGGATTATTAAACAACCTCGGCAAATAGATTCTTCCTGATGCTAGGCCACGGCTAATATAATGCTTTGTATGCGCATATTCTTTTATACCATCCGTTAAGCGAGGAAATAAACCTTGATCACTGGCGAATATAGGAATATTCAAAAAAGGTATACGCCACTGCCCACCATGAGCGTGACCACTCATGATAAGGTCTACATCTAATTTTTCATATAGATTACAATAATGAGGACGATGAGAAAGAAGAATACTAAAACATTCCTCTTTCTTTAAGTTCTTAATCATTTTTACAATAGAATCTACATTTTCATTAGGAATATATTTTAAATAATCCTTTAAGCCTATGATTTCTATATCTTCCTCAAAGAAGGTACAATCATCAAGTAAAACATGTACACCAAGCTGCTTAATTCTTTCTATATCTTCTCTTAAGGCAAATATACGATATTCATGATTTCCTAAAACATAATAAATAGGATATCCTTTCAGTTCTTCTAATAAAGTAAAGGCATTCTCTTTATTTCCTGTATTATCAAAGATATCTCCTAATAAAACAATAAAGTCAGGCTTTTCTTCCTCAATCTTACTCACTAACCTTTCTTGCCTATCACCATATAACCGATTATGTAAATCGGATATTACAGCGAATTTCCTATCCTTTTTTACTTTAGGTGAATAAAGTATATCTTTTCTTACTTCTATCCCTCTAGGCCTACCTAATACTGCATATAAAATAAATAATAAAAGTAGTGTAATAATAATCTTCATGCCAATATAGTAACAAAATAAAAAAAGGCAGTGCAAGCACTACCCTTAATCTACTTATTCAGAAACTTTCTTAACGTTATAGAAAGCTTTCTTTCCTAAATACTTAGCCACATCACCAAGTTCTTCTTCAATTCTCATTAATTGGTTATACTTAGCGATACGGTCTGTACGGCTCATTGAACCTGTCTTGATTTGACCAGCATTTACACCAACTACTAAGTCAGCGATAGTTGCATCTTCAGATTCACCAGAACGGTGAGATACAACAGCTGTCCAACCAGCTTCTTTAGCCATTTCAATCGCTTCTAATGTTTCTGTTAATGTACCAATTTGGTTAACCTTAATTAATACAGCATTAGCAGCCTTTAATTCAATACCCTTCTTAACAAATGTTGTATTTGTAACGAAGAGGTCGTCACCAACTAATTGAATCTTGTCGCCAAGTCTTTCTCTTAATTGTTGCCAGCCTTCCCAGTCATTTTCAGAAAGACCATCTTCAAGAGAGATTAATGGATATTTTTCTACCCATTTTTCATAAAGTTCAATCATTTCTTCAGAAGACTTTTCACCTTCACCAGAACGAGCTAATACATATTTACCCTTTTCTGCATCATAGAATTCAGAAGATGCAGCATCCATAGCGAAGCATACATCATCACCTGGCTTATAACCAGCAGCTTCAACAGCTTCTAACATTAAAGCTAATGGACCTTCATTACCTAATGTTTCTAATGGACCATTACCATTTGGTAAGCAGCTTGGTGCATAACCACCTTCATCACCAACAGCTGTATTATAGCCATAGCCTTTTAATACTTTCTTTAATGCATGGAAGATTTCAGCACCCATACGAATTGCTTCATGGAATGTTGTAGCACCAACAGGCATAATCATATATTATTGAACGTCACTAGCAGAATCTGCATGCTTACCACCATTTAATACATTCATCATTGGAACAGGTAATACTTTACCATTTGTACCACCGATATATTTATAAAGTGGTAAACCACAAGAATCAGCTGCTGCTCTAGCAGCTGCTAAAGATACAGCAAGTGTAGCATTTGCACCTAAGTTAGATTTGAATTCTGTGCCATCTAAATCAATCATTGTCTTATCGATTAATGCTTGATCAAATACATTTAAACCTAATACTTTTGGAGCGATTTTATCATTAACATTTGCTACAGCTGTTAATACACCTTGGCCATTGAAACGCTTTGGATCTTTATCACGTAATTCTAAAGCTTCTCTTTCACCAGTAGATGCACCACTAGGTACAATAGCTCTACCCCAAGCACCAGATTCTGTGAATACTTCAGCTTCTACTGTTGGATTACCACGAGAGTCGATGACTTCACGTGCATGTACTTCGCAAATTGGATCAATAAAATTAGGCATTGTCTTTTTCCTCCTATAACCTATATTTCTTTATTTTATTACTTTGTTGCATCGATGATTTCTTTGAAGGAATCAACCTTTAAGGAAGCTCCACCAATTAAAGCACCATCAATATCTTTACAAGCCATATATTCGGCAATATTTGTTGGTTTTACAGAACCACCATATTGAATACGTACTGCCTCTGCTGTAGCTTCATCATATAAAGCCTTTACTGTTTCACGAACAAGTTTACAACAATTTTCAGCAATATCCTTATCTGCACTCTTACCTGTGCCAATTGCCCAAATAGGTTCATAAGCGATAACCATTTGTGCAACTTCTTCATTTGTTAAGCCTGCTAAAGAACCAGCTAATTGGCTCTTAATAACATCTGCAGTTTTACCTGCATCATATTCCGCTTCGGTTTCACCGATGCAAAGAATTGGCACAATACCATCAGCACATAATCTCTTACATTTTGCAGCACAAGCAGCATCTGTTTCGTTATAGTATGTACGTCTTTCAGAGTGACCAATGATGCAATAGGTAATGCCTACTTCTTTTAACATTGGTACAGATACTTCACCAGTATATGCACCATTATCTAATTCATGGCAGTTTTCTGCTGCAATAATGAGATTCTTCGCATTTCTAACACATACATCTAAATCTACATAAGGAGCACCAATGCCATAGTCTGCATTTTCATTTCCTGTTAATACTTCTTCAATACCCTTCATGAATTCTTCTGCTTCACGAGGTGTCTTATTCATTTTCCAGTTACCAACAATAATCGGTTTTCTAGCCATTGTCTTATTTTTCAGGAATAATTGTGATTCCTGGTAACTCCTTTCCTTCCATATATTCTAATGATGCACCACCACCAGTAGAAATGTGAGAGAACTTCTCAGCGAAACCTAAATTCTTCGCTGCACTAGCACTATCACCACCACCGATGATTGTTGTAGCACCCTCTAGATTCGCTAAGCTTTCGCATACTTCAATAGTGCCTTTTGCGAAACGTTCATCTTCGAATACACCCATTGGGCCATTCCAGAATACTGTCTTAGCACCTTCTAATTCTTTCTTAAATAAAGCTACTGTTTCAGGACCAATGTCTAAGCCCATAAAGCCTTCCGGAATTTCACCAGCAGCTACTGTCTTAATTTCTGTAGGATTAGAGAAGTCATTAGCGACAACTGTATCTACAGGAAGAACTAATTTATCGCCACCCTTTTCCATGAATTCTTTAGCCATTTCAACACGATCTTCTTCTAATAAAGATGTACCTACTGTTCCGCCTTTTGCATAAGCGAAAGTATAAGACATACCACCACCAATAAGTACTTTATCTGCAATCTTTAATAAATTATCAATTACAGCAATCTTATCAGATACTTTAGCACCACCAAGAATCGCAACTAAAGGTCTTTCAGGATCATTTAATGCCTTACCTAATACATTTACTTCTTTTTCTACCAAGAAGCCTAAAGCACTTGGTAAATGTGTAGCGATACCTACAGTAGAAGCGTGTGCTCTATGTACAGAACCAAATGCATCTTCTACAAAGTAATCACCTAAGCTTGCCCAATAAGCGCCAAGTTCAGGATCATTACCGCTTTCTTTTTTACCATCTAAATCTTCATATCTTGTATTCTGCATAAGAACGATAGAACCATCTTCTTGTCCTTTTACTGCTGCTTCTAATTCCTCACCTCTTGTTGCATTCACAAATGTAACAGGAGCACTTTGTAAACTAGCTAAACAATCAGCTACGATGCTCATATCATTCTTAGCCTTATCTTCTTCACTCTTTACCTTACCCAAATGGCTCAATAATAATACTTTTGCGCCATTTTCTGTTAAGTAATTAATGGTTGGTAATGCTGCACGGACACGATTATCATCCGTAATTTTGCCATCTTTGTGTGGTACATTAAAATCCACGCGAACGATGACGTGTTTTCCTTTTACGTCTAGGTCTTTCACAGTAACTTTAGACATTATGTTTTCCTCCTATTTAACTGTGACTATTATAGCACTGTAAAATAGGCTATGGCACGCACTTTTCACTTTTTTTCACAATGTAAGCCATTACATTTATTTGAAACATTATTCATCTTAATATGTGAAAAAATCACACGTATTTCACGCAGAAAAAGTCATGATAAAAAGGGGATTTTTAGCTTTAAACTGATACCCGTAAAGAGGACCCGAGTTTGACAACTCGGAGACACCCTTTGCGGGTGTTTTTTAGTTTGAGGTGGAAGGATGTCGAAAAGTAGAAGA
>JAFVFM010000321.1 GCA_017475415.1 Solobacterium sp. | reverse complement strand
CACAGGCACTGCAATCATAACCAGGTAATTGATTTAAGATTTCATTGACTTTGTTATAGAAAGCAATACGCTCTTTAAATGACAATTTCTCTTCTTCTTGTGGATAGAAACGGTCCGTATAAATATCTTCTATTGGATAATCAGAAGGTAATTTACGGTTTTGCGCTAATTTATCAATATTATTTTGTATCGCAAAGCTATTTCCCCATAAGAGATGTCCACCTATACAACCATTGAAACATGGAAATAGATAGAGTAATTGAAAGTCAGTTAATAATCCAAATTCAGCCATATCCAAAACAGAGGATATCTTATCAAAGCCATCTGCAACTAGACAATTGTCTTTATGCAAAATACGCATTGGATTACATGCCTGCAAACCTCTTTTTGAAAAAGCAACAGGCAATCTTCCTTGATTCATATTCTTACGAATTAATGGAAATACATCGGTAAATACTAATGCATGATCTACTTCAAATTCCATATTTCCACTAGGATATTTCGCAAGTTCTACTTTCCCTTCACATTCACATAAGTTAAATATACCTACATTTTGATCAGGATGCTTTTCCCGTATTTTTTTCGCTGCAATTTCTGAAGAATAATTCAGCGGTATAATTGCGTCTTGTAAAATTGGATATTGTTTATGAATTAAGCGATTTACTACTGGACAAAAGGATGCAATATTAATAGGATTATCCCCATTATCTGCAATTAAGTTCGCTTCTTCTAAGAGTTGTGCATCTATATCCGAAACATCTACTACTTCATCAAAGCCTAGACTCTTTATGGCATAGAATATTTGTTCAGCCTTTTCCATTGAATCAAAGTGTGAAATTAAAGCACTTGGTACAAGACATACTGTATAATCATAATTCTGTATATCTGTTAATGTACTACCATGACTCACTAAGCCTTTATTGTGGCAAGAACGAATACAGCGTGCACAATTGATACATTCATCACCATTGACCGTGATGCGATTATCACTAGACATGGATAAAGCGCTCGTTGGACATGCTTTAATGCATTTCATACAACGAACACATGATTCTAATGTATAACTAACTACACTCTTCCCTTTCATACGCCTGTGTGAAATACTAAGTGAATTCGTGTACCTTCTTCACTACTTTCTATAGTAAATTCATCCGATACTCTTTTGATATTTGGTAAGCCCATACCTGCACCAAAGCCTAAGGAACGTGCTTTTTCACTTGCTGTACTAAAACCAGGAACCATCGCTTTTTCGATATCCTTTATTCCTGGACCATCATCTGCAAATAACAAATGAATATCTCCATTTTCGTATACATCCATTTTAATGATGCCGCCATAAGCATGAATCACCATATTGATTTCTGCCTCATAGCTAGCAACAGCGATATTGCGTAATATTTTTGCTTCAATACCAATTTCTTTTAACGCTCTTTTAATTTCGCTACTTGCCTTACCAGCACCTGTATAATCGTCACGTTTAACAATATATTCTTGATGAAAGATTACATTCATTGT
>JAFVFM010000320.1 GCA_017475415.1 Solobacterium sp. | reverse complement strand
CCAATAATGATGGCCTATTTTTATTGATATTGCTAGATGCGAAGATAGATAGTGGTAAAGCTACTACACAACCTACAACTGTACCAACAATAGACATCTTTATGGTACCGAGTAATGGTGATAGTACTTTTGGAAAGAAACTCCAATTAGGATTGAATATTTTTCCTAAAATTACACCTAATTGGCCAATACGATTAATTAAAATTTTAAAATCAAAACCTGTAGAACGGGCGGCAATGAGTATAGCAATAATGAGAATGAGTAGGATGAATGGTAAGCGACTACGAGGACGCACTACAGTATGACCATTTTCTAAAGTAATTACTTCAGGTTTGATTATCTTATCAAACAAAGATCCATCATATTGCAGGTCTTGTGTCTTATTAGCCATTGTTAATCACCATGCCTTCAATTTCAACGCGATCTGTAGATTGTGGTACAGCCTTACCCATATACACAAGGTTGAGTACTTCTTGTGATACATCACTTGCTGGACCATCATAAACAATTTCACCAGCGCGGATACCAATTACGCGTGTTGCATATTTTAAAGCCAGATCCACATGGTGGATATTAATTAAAATACTAATATTTAAATCTTTATTGATGCGCGCAAAGTCGCTCATTACAACATCCGCAATAATTGGGTCAAGTGAAGCAACAGGCTCATCGGCAAGAATGATCGAAGGGTTTTGGTTTACTGTACGTGCTAAGGCAACACGTTGCATTTGTCCTCCGGATAATTCATCGCAACGATTATAAGCTTTTTCTAAAATATTTACTTTATCTAGCGCTTCTAAAGCGCGTAGTTTTTGTTCTTGAGAATAAATGCCAAATAATGTTTTATACCAAGGCATATCGGGAACATTACTTGATAATACATTCTTAATTACAGTTGATCGAGAAACAAGATTAAAGGATTGGAAAATCATACCTATTTTACGACGGAAGCGACGTAAATCTTTGCCTTTTAAGGACATCACATCTGTGCCATCTACTAATAATTGGCCTTCAGTAATATCAATCATACGATTGATTGTACGAATCAGTGTTGACTTTCCGGCACCAGATAACCCAATAATCGCAATGAATTCCCCTTGTTCGATTTGTAGGTTAATATGTTTCAAGCCTTTGGTACCATTAGGATATGTTTTGGATACATCAATAAATTCAATCATTTTTTTATCTCCTTATTATTTAAAAAAAAGGAGGGATGGACTTTGGCGTCAATCCCTCTATCCAAATATCAAGAATTATTGAGAAACCCCTTGAGCGATTTCTAGTGCAGATCTCATTGAATCATAATCTGAATCTTTAGCAGGTAAGTAACCTTCATGTGTGTAGATGCCGATGATTTCTTTACCTTCTTCTGTTTCAGAAATAGCGATCATTGCATCTTGAAAAGCTTTAATAAATTCTGGATTATAAACTTCTGGTTTCGCTTTTGTGATAGCGATTGTGTCATTATAGATGTTATCTGTAACACCAATTACATTAACTTCTTCCCAAATAGATGCAGGTCTTCCCCAACCATTACCTTTGGAAGTAGTTTTATCTGTAGGTGTTTCCCAATCTTCTTCATAATCAGTACGTCCATCAGCGTAGCATACCGTAACATCCACTTGTTCAGCGGCTAACTTTTGGAATGCACCAGCATAGTTATCTTGAATTGTATTGCTGAGGTCTGTTAACTTTTTACCATCATAGTTTTGCATCATCCATAATGTTGGGAAGGAATAACCTGCATTAGAAGATGGGTTAGAAGAAATACACCATGTTGCACTATCTAAATCTTCCCAAGTTAGCTTTTCTCCCTTATTCACTTTTTCAGCTAACTCTTTTCCTTTTGGAGAAGGGCCTGCATAGATTAAGCCTTTATAGTAAGCAACTTGATCCCCTGAGCGTAATGTCTTATTTTCTACCCCATTCCAATCAGCTGGATTTTCAGAATCGTTGGATAATCCAGCACGTGTAGCAGTTAAGATGACATCTGTTTCATCAGAATAGAGAATATAAGTACCACTTGGTAACCATGCTAGGTCGATAGAACCTGCAGATAATGCTTCACCTGCAGCTTCGAAGGAAGAACTTACATCAATTGTTACATTGCCAACATCATATCCACGAGTTGCTAATTCAGCGATTAAGAGATCGCCTAAACCTGAAGTTGTAGTGATGATTTCCTCAGCTGGTCTTGATGGAACGAACTGAAGCTTGAGTTCATCAATTGCGATGTTGCTGGAAGTTTCCTCTTTTGTTTCTTCCTTAGTCTCCTCTTTTGTCTCTTCCTTAGTTTCCTCTTTTGTTTCTTCTTTGGACTCCTCTTGTGAGCTATTGTTTGCAGTGTTTCCTCCACCACCACAACCTAATAGTAAAGTCGACGCAAGTAAGGCAGCTAAGAATTTTTTCTTGTTCATTTCTATACCCTCCTTTGAACATTTTGACAGTACATAATATAATTATGTAAGCGCTTTATCAAGTCTTTTTTTAAAAAAGATTGCAAAAGCGATATAAAAATCTTATGTACGGGTTTTCGACAGTTTAAAATACAGAAATGTTCACAAAGGCGCATAAATAGCGCTTTTTTTGTGTCAACGTTAACTTTTCATAAATTTATGTCTAATAATGGTAAGAATTATAAAAAGTGAAAAAGAGGTGCTGAAATTGGCACTTTTTTCACTT
>JAFVFM010000319.1 GCA_017475415.1 Solobacterium sp. | reverse complement strand
TCTATCTAATTCATAGTCAATGATATCTGCCATAAAGCCAGTATTCGCTGTTGTAACACACATCGCAAAACCACTCGTGATTAATGTAAGTAGAATATAGAGTATCATTGTAGGACCCATAGAAGCTATTGATTTAGTGCCTACTGTCATATTAACGATAATAAAGAAGGCAATAATTGCGATATTTGCGTAAATACAATTTTTCGTCCAAGTAACGATGGATTCTTTATTCCCATGCTTTCCCGCATAACGTGCACCAAAGATAGCGAAGAGAATAGATGGGAACATACCAATCATACTTAATGTCGTAGCTAAGCCCATATTGCCAATTAAAATACCACTTAACATTGTTCCAACAATAGATGCTGAAGAAGCTTGTTGTGCAATCTTATCCGAACCTGCAGAAATGATATAGGCTTGTAAAGGCTTATTATTCTTTAATACATCAATCATATCCGCTATCTTTAATTGTTCTCTTTTGCCTATGCCTTCAAAGTTTTCTGGTTTGTCATATGCAGATATACCAATACAAACTAGAATTACACCAACCAAAGATATGCCAACGCAAAGCCAAGTAACAATATTCAAGAATTCTTGGTTAAAACTACCACCATACTTAGGCATTAATACTGTATAGACAACAATATTTAAAGCCATTGGTGTCATATAATTTAATACAGTTGACCACACGCCTACCATAGGACGTTGTTTAGGGTCATTTGTGATTAAAGCAGGTAATGTTTGTGCAGTCATATTCACAATGGTATAACCAACTACATAAACCATATAAAATAATAAGAATGTTGGAACACCATGTCCCTTACTTGAAAAGAAATTGAACATGCATAATACACCTATGCTTTGAATTAGCCAGCCCCCTAACATTAATGGTCTTACTTTACCAAATGGTGTATTTACTCTGTCATATAAAAAGGCTAAAAGTGGATCGGTAATAGCGTCAAATAAACGTGTAAAGGTTAATAAGCCACCCACAAGAACAGTAGCTATGCCATAACCAATACTTGCGGAATAACTTGCTAAACCAATTAAGAAATACATCGCCATACCATTAAAGGCATTAAAAGCGATTAAAATGATTTGCCACAACTTCGCGCGGCGATACTCTACAGTATTCATTGTTTCACTCATGAAATACTCCTCCTTATTACTACTTAAAAAATAATCCATGTAAACGCTTTCTATGTTATGATATTCATGCAAATGTAATGGAATTCATTTCGTTTCCCTCAGATGAATAATTTAATTACATTTTCGTTATTATGGATACAGAATATGATGAAAAAAGAAGAAAAAATTAATTTATTTATTGAGATTATACGTTGTTCACACCCCATCTATATGTGGAAATATGAAGGGATATCTAAGCTTATTCATACAGATTATCCAAATGATTTATTTGATGGCGATATACTCAAAGCACTAAAGTTAAATGATGTATTAGAAGAGGCTATGCGTAACTATCCTACTAACCCTTTTATTTTAGAAAACCAATTGGGTTTATTATATATCATTGCGGTAGACTATTCCTCTGCGAAACGGGATACCTATATCCTTGGCCCTGCCTTTAGTGGAGCTGATTCGCTATCCATACTCAGCACCTTAGATGATAGTGATTATTTTTCTATTTCTGAAAAACATGCATTCATTAAAGGTTTAAGAGATGTACCCATTATTTCCTCTGCGGATCTATTCCGCTATGCAGTTACTTTACATTACCTTTTAAATAATATTCGCATTGAATCTATAGATAATATCATTCATTTATCGAAAGATATCGAAAAGAATCATTCGATTGATCGCATTACTTCAGAACATAGAGGAATTTATAAAGCAGAAAAAGAATTCTTAAGTTTAGTTAAAGATGGTAATCCAGAAGTCTTTAAACAAATCAAAAAAATGTCCAATCTAAGTAGTGGTATGCGTGTCGAACAAAAAGACCCTATTCGCAATAGTAAAAATAATTTCTTTGTCTTATTAACCCTTGTATCTAGAGCTTCGATAGAAGGTGGCTTAAGCCCAGAAATCTCCTACAACCTCAATGATTACTACGCAAATCGCATCGAATCCTGCAATTCCGTATCCGAAATAGCTCGTTTATCTACGGAAATGTTAGATGATTATATCAAAAGAAATAATATTCAAAAAAAGATGCATGGCATTTCAAAACCAATCAAAAACGCTTGCGATTATATTCACCTTCATTTAGATGAAGAAATCAGCATTGATTTACTAGCGAAAAATGAAGGCTATGCACCCTATTATTTCTCTCATAAATTCAAAGAAGAAATGCATATGTCTGTAGCTGATTATATTAAAAAAGCCAAAATCGAACAGGCTAAAATATTATTAAGGGATTCCCATTTAAGCATCAATGAGATTGTTGCAGAACTAGGCTTCAATTCTAGAAATCATTTTTTTACCACATTTAAAAAGGCGACAGGAATGTCACCTAGTGAATATAGAAAAAATTAAAATTTCTTGATAGCTTCCTCTTCAACACTTAAACAATTTTTATAACCCATTGTGTTAGTCCCGAAGCTAGTAGCTAAGTGTCCTCCAGCCGAAGCTTCCTAGATAGAATAGCCATTCTTATCAATATTATATTTCTCACTATTATCTGTTACTTCTTTAATTGCTTTAGCTAAATCATCCCGTATCCCCTACCAGGCACAAGAAAAGCTATAGGATGTTTCTTTCCATCTTGAATAAGAAAATATCACGCAATAATTATTTCTTCTTTTCGTCTATAAAATCTCTAGGCGTATATTTTTTAGCGATATTAGATTCAACTATACTGCGCACAATATTAGCTGCGGCTCTTTTTAAATCATCACGACTTACTCTTCCATCTTTGAGTCCAGCTAATAATTCTTTTTCATATGCTTTATCACCTGGCATAATCAAGTCATTACCACTAGCTACCGCAACTGCAGTATCACCTTGGCCTTTTCTTGTAGAATACCAGTCTGTCATTACAACACCATCAAAGCCCCATTCATTTCTTAATACTTTTGTGCATAAATCATAGCTTGCTGGAGTGTATACACCATTAATCATGTTATAAGATGTCATTAGAGATTTAGAATTAGCTTCTCTAACATTTATTTCAAAACCTCTTAAATAAATCTCTCTTAACGCTCTTTCTGTTACATGAGAATTAGAATGTTCACGATTATCTTCGGCATTATTACATGCGAAATGTTTTATAGTTGTGTAATTCCCTTCAATGCTCTGTACCCCGCGTGTCATACCTGAAGAAATTTTTCCTGATAGAACTGGATCTTCAGAATAGTATTCGAAGTTTCTACCGCATAATGGATTACGTTGAATATTCATACCTGGTGCTAACCAATATGTAATATTGAATTTATCCATTTCTTTACTTACCGCTTTACCAACTTCTTCAACTATTTCTTCATTCCATGTTTGCGCTAAATTAGTACCTACTGGGAAGGCTGTCGCATATTGATAGAATACTGTATCCTTTTTTGAAGGCTTCAATAACATAAGGGCCCAAGATGGCATAACTTCCATAAAGGATAATAAATAATCTCCTTTAAACATCTTGATCATTCCTCTTTTAGATACAGCTGTTCTTCTTACAAGTCTTAAGCCTCCAGGGCCATCCGCAAGAGTCACTGATAATAAACCTTTGTCTAATAATT
>JAFVFM010000318.1 GCA_017475415.1 Solobacterium sp. | reverse complement strand
CACGAGGATGGTAACGTCATATCTATTGTTACGCGTTGCCCCATCGTCCTTACTGACTTCGTACTGATTGATGACTTGCAGCCTATTGCTGTGGATATTGTCCCTGTCAATCAGCTTGATATTCTTGATGCTCCCGTCGTCGCGCCTAAGCGATTGCACGGGATTCTCCTGAATGATACTCGTCTTCTCCTCAATACCGCTGTTTTTGCTGGCGATGACACCTTCGAAGAGTCGCTTCCACTCAGCGTCTGAGAATGCAATCCCATTTAGCTGTTCCAGCTTCGCACGGAGGTTGGCGATAAGGTCGGCTTCTGTATGCATAGGGAGATAGGCGTAGCCCTGCTCCGTGAGCATACGAATAAACTCTTGTTCAAGCTCTGCCTCGCTTTGATACCCGTCCGAACGTTTCCTGATGGGTTCGTATTCGGCAACAACTGTGTTTTCTGATGTCGCTGCGACGATATTGTATAAGCTCATAGATTTCTCCTTCAAGTCGCTCTAAATACAGTTGCTGCTGCAATACAAACAGAAGCGATTACACCAGATATCCATTTAGAATATCTAAAACGTTTTGGTTTCTTTAAATCTGTAGATACGGATGGTATCGTGGATAACCCAGGTTCTTTGAATTTCTATTGGCCTTCTGAAAAACTTGTACTATCCTATGGACATGGTTCTTCGGTTACAATGCTACAGTTAATGCAAGCTTATAGTGCAATATTCGGGGATGGTAGAACAGTGAAACCTTATTTTGTGGAATCTATTCGTGATTATTATGACAATAAAGTGATTTATCAAGCAGAAACAGAATATGGTGAACGAGCTATATCAGAAGAAACAGCGAAAAAAATGCAATCCTTATTACATGCCGTTGCTTATTCAGACCGTGGTTTCTCCCAAGCGTATCAAATTCCAGAATGCCATATTGGTTTAAAAACTGGTACAACCATTACCCTTGGTGATTCTGGATATGATGATCGTTATACAATTTCTTCAGTCATGATCGGTATGCCGATTGAAGATCCGGAAATCATGGTCTATTTCGCTTATGAACATGATACAACTGCTGGCTTAGATGGTAGGGTAGATGCGATTACTGGTTTCTTGCGAAAGGCAGCAATCATTTGTAATTTATCTTCTGAAGGTAAGGAAGAACCGGGAGTAGAGGCAAAAGCACCAGAAGTTGCTTCGGAACAAGTTCAACAAATAAAAAGCTATGAAATGCCTTCTTTAGTTAATCATTCCTTGGAATTTGTGAATGAACAGCTTAAAGATAAGGGTGTGGAATTAATTATATTAGGTGATGGAGATACCGTAATAAATCAATATCCAAATGAATTAGGAACCATAAAAACAGGTCAACGGGTATTTATTACAACGAATCCAACAAATTTTGCCTTGCCGAATATGACTGGCTGGACCAGAAAGGATGTTACTGCTCTATGGTCCATCAGTGGTATAGGTATTACGATTGAAGGCGAAGGTAAAGTGAAATCACAAAGTGTTCCAGCTGGTACAGTGGTGGCAAAAGATACACCATTAACAGTTGTTTTAGAATAAAAAGGAGTGAGTGATATGTTTATCAAATATGTGATAGGTTTTTTAAGCGCATTAGCGATAGTGATGGTAAGTATGCCTCCTTTTATTCAATATTTAAAGAAGTTAAGTTTCCAACAAACGATTAATGAATATTCATTAGAGGATGATCAAAAGAAAGCAGGTACACCAATTATGGGTGGTGTGTTATTTATACTTATACCCATTATTCTAACTTTTGTACTCTCTTTTAAAGAATTGAATTTAAAGGTATTGTTAGTCATGTTAGCTTTCTTCGGTTATGGAATTATTGGTTTTATTGATGATTATATTATTTCTATACAACATGATAATAACGGTCTTTCACCTAAGGCTAAATTAATTATGCAATTTGTATTAGCTGCTCTATTCTTCTTTCTTTATCGAAATGAAGCTGAATTATATATCCACTTACCTTTATTAAATGCAGATATTCATTTGGGATTCTTCTATTCCTTATTTATTTTATTTATGTTTGCAGGATCGAGTAATGCAGTAAATTTGACAGACGGTATGGATGGTTTAGCTTCAGGTGTATGCATTATCGCATTGATTCCTTTCTTGATCATTAGTTTAATTCAACAACAAAATGCATTATCTATCTTCATTCTTGCCTTAATGGGAGCTTTATTAGGTTATCTATATTACAATAAGAAACCTACTAAAGTATTTATGGGAGATACAGGAGCGCTTGCTTTAGGTGGTGTATTGGCTGCTATTGCGATGGTTACAAAAGAAGAAATGGCTTTGATTTTAATCGCTGGAGTGCCTGTTATTGAAACATTATGTGTTATGTTACAGATAGCAGCTGTAAAAACAATACATAAGCGAATATTTACTTATACGCCAATTCATTATGCTTTCCGTATAAAAGGAATGCCTGAAAAGAGTGTAGTTTATTTGTTTTGGGGGGCTGAAGTGATTTGTGCTATATTAGGTCTAATGGTTGCTTTAGGTTAAGCAATCATTTTTTCACTTATGTTTTTTTCAATTTAACGATAAATAAACGTGCGTAATCGTTATATTTTGGTATAATACATATTTGCGAGATAGAAATATGGCAAAAATACGTTACGATATTGACAACGCAAATATACAAATGGTGATGGTTTTAAAACTTTCCCAATTGAAAAGGGAGGAATTACCAACCCTTTCTTATGGCCAATTCGAAGCATATTTAATGGAATCTTTATGGAAGAATAAATTGCCTACTACCTTGCATAGTGCTACGGATGATATTATGCATGTTAGTGCGATGGAAATTGTGCGCTTTTTATCGAGAAGAGCGATTGTGGAAGGTGCGCATCAAGACTTAAGTGATTTTACCGATGTAATAGGAGGTTAGGGTATGTCGAGGAAGAATAATAAAAATTTGGGGATTTTCTTCATTGTGGTTGCATTATTAGCGGTACTAGTAGGTGCTACTTTTAATACGATTAGAAATGGATTAAATCTAGGTTTGGATCTAAAGGGAGGTTTTGAAATCTTATATGAAGCAACACCACTCACAGAAGGTTCAGAAGTGGATATGACTGTTGTAACAAACAGTATTTCTAAACGTATTAATGTATTAGGTGTTGCAGAACCTCAAATCATTGTCGAAGGGGACAATCGTGTTCGTGTTCAATTAGCTGGTATTGAAGACCATGAATCTGCACGTCAAATGATTGGTACAACTGCGAACTTAACCTTTAGAGATATCGAAGATAATGAACTAGCAGATTCTAGTATTCTCGTAGAAGGCGGTGCTTCTTTAGGTTATCAAGATGGTCGTCCAATTGTATCTTTAGAAATTAAAGACCAAAATAAATTTGGTGAAATTACAGGTAATATTTCCCAAAAGGCGAGTGGCGAAAATTTAATGGTCATTTGGTTAGATTATGAAGAAGGCGATAGTTATAAAGCTGAAGCTGTTAAGGCAATGAGTGGCGAGGAACCTAAATATGTAAGTGCAGCTTCTGTTCGCCAACAAATTACAGGTAACTGTATTATTGAAGGTAATTTTACTGAAACGGAAGCTCGTACTATGGCTAATTTAATTAACTCTGGTTCTTTACCAGTAAAATTAACAGAAATAAGTTCAAATGTTGTATCTGCTGAATATGGTGCAAATGCTTTACAAAAAACTGCTTTAGCGGGTGTATTAGGTGTTCTTGCAGTTATGGTTTTCATGATTTTCAAATATAGAATGCCTGGCGTTGTAGCTGCAATTATGCTTGTATTCTACATTTGGGCTGTATTTGGAATCTATTCCTTAATGGGTGCTGTATTTACTTTATCAGGCATTGGCGCTTTAGGTCTTGGTGTAGGTATGACAGTAGACGCAAATATTATTTGTT
>JAFVFM010000317.1 GCA_017475415.1 Solobacterium sp. | reverse complement strand
GTAAACGAAACGGACGATCATCCGCTAATTGTTGCGGCGGTGGTTCATTATCAGTTGGTTACGATTCACCCGTTTGAAGATGGTAATGGAAGAACTGCCAGACTTCTTTCGGGATATATTCTGGATATCAATGAATACGGGTTTAATGGAATCGGATCCTTGGAAGAGTATTTTGCTTATGATATTCAGGAATACTACGATTCTATTCAGATGGGGCTTCCTGCACATTATTACTATGGAAGAAATAATCCTCTACACCCGGAAATATGGATTAACTATTTTCTTCGGATGGTCCTTTTGTATTCAAATAAAGTCCGTGAGCTTTCAAAATCCTCAGATAGTGAAGAACTGGAAAACAGCTTGTCATACCTTAAGACAAGGGAAAAAGAGCTCCTTTTACTGCTCATAAAAAAATATAAAAGAGATTTTACCCCTATAGAGGTTAGTAAGGAGCTGGGAGTTACAAATAAAACTGTAATCAACAGACTTGCAACGCTGGTGAAGAATGGATTTGCTTACCCGAATCTAGTAAATGAGCGAATAAGATCTTATTCACTTACCGAGTTTACAAAGAAGCATGAAAAGGAATTAAAGAAGTATCTCGTTTAAGAAAACAATGTATTCTCAACCGCAAGTTGAACCGGATATAAATCTGAGTCATTGGATTTTTCTTGCGAGGAATTTACTATATCCTCAAAAGGAAAAAGCATTATGGAACTTGGAACAGTAATTAAACAATTAAGATTTAGAGCAAGCATGACACAGGAGCAGCTTACAGTCTAATCCAGATTCCTGTACATATATTCTTTCTTCTGTTTTATGGTCATCATAAAACCATTCAACAGTATCGGAATCTGGATCATATGAAGGTATTCTGCTTTCTGCCATGGGAGGCCTAGAAGAAAAACGCATCATAAAATAACGACAAAGCCAATCGATTATTTCGGTTGGCTTTTAAAGTGATTCTTTATTCGCTAGAATAAAAATAGATGATAAATATTAGAAGAATAGAAAAGAAAGATGATGTACAAGTAGAGGCGTTAATACGTTCTTGTTTAATTGAATATGGGGCAAATCATGAAGGTACGGCATGGTGTGATCCTACATTAGCTTGTTTTTCTTCTCTTTATGTTGGTGAAGGTAATGCCTATTGGGTGGCAGTAGATGAAAAGGATAGGGTAGTTGCTGGAGTTGGCATAATGAAACTTGAAGGAAAAGCTAATATTTGTGAGCTACAAAAAATGTATTCCTATAAGGAAATAAGAGGTAGTGGGGTTGCGAGTGAACTTATGAATATTGCATTAGCGTATGCGAATGAATATTACGATGCTTGTTATATCGAAACATTAGAAAATATGATAGAAGCTAGGCACTTTTATGAAAAATATGGTTTCAAAAGGATAGATGAGGCGATTATAGATACAGGGCATTATGCCTGCGATATACGTTACATATTGTATTTTGAAAAAGAATAGAGGATGAAAGAATGCAAGATTATTTTGGAAAAGAAGTACCTAAGTTGGGATTTGGCTTAATGCGTTTACCAAGAAAAGCACTATCGACAGATATTGAGCAAGTTAAGGTAATGGTGGATCGTTTTTTAGATGAAGGCTTTACGTATTTTGACACGGCTTTTGTTTATTTGGGTTCAGAAGCTGCCATTAAAAAAGCTTTAGTCAATCGTTATCCTCGTGATGCCTACACTTTGGCTACGAAAATTAATGCATTTCTATTAGCACCAACAGAAAAGGCTGCTAAACAACAATTCTATACTAGCTTGAAACGTACAGGAGCTGGATATTTTGATTATTATTTATTGCATTCCTTTATGGAAAACAATTATCGAAAATATGATAAATTTCATTTGTGGGATTTTGTGAAAGAACAGAAAGAAAAAGGCTTAATTAAGCATATGGGTTTTTCTTTTCATGCAGGGCCAGAGTTACTAGATCAAATACTAACAGAACATCCAGAAGTGGATTTTGTACAACTACAAATAAATTACGCTGATTGGGAAAATCCAAAAGTCGCTTCACGAAAGAATTATGAAATTGCGCGTAAGCATGGTAAGTCTATTGTGGTTATGGAGCCAGTAAAAGGAGGCTCTCTAGCAAATCCACCAGAGGAAATCAAAAAGATGTTTAAAGCCTGTCATCCAGACATGTCTTATGCTTCTTGGGCAATTCGTTTTGTGGCATCTTTGGATGGCATAATTACTGTATTATCTGGTATGTCGAATATAGAACAAATGGAAGATAATCTTTCTTATATGAAGAACTTTGTGCCACTAAATGAAGAAGAACAGGCAATTATACGTAAAGCACAAGAAATATTAGGCCATTCTAGTAGTATTGCTTGTACTGCATGTCGCTATTGCGTAGAAGGCTGCCCTAAACAAATACCTATACCAGATATCTTTTCAGCAATGAATAAACAATTAGGTGTTGGTCAAGTGAGAGAGGCGAAAGAAGCTTATGCAAATATAGCATTAGAACATAATGCATCAGTTTGTATTAAATGCGGGCAATGTGAAAATGCTTGCCCACAACACTTACCAATTATTAAGCATCTAGAAGAAGCAAGTGAGTTGTTTAGAGAAAGGAGATAGTCTATGTCTATTACTGCAAAAATATTATCTAGTTTATTTTTGAAAGGTGACAATAAAAGAGATGCAGGTTTAGTTACACCCGAAAATATCCAACGTATAGATGATTTATATTATGGTAATTATCAAGAACAAATATTAGATGTTTATAAGCCTAAAGATGCAATAGGAAAACTACCAATTATTGTTAGTGTACATGGTGGTGGTTGGGTATATGGTGATAAAGAACGTTATCAATATTATTGTATGGATTTAGCGAGTAGAGGCTTTGCGGTAATTAATTTTAGCTATCGTTTAGCACCACAAGCTAAATGGCCTTCACAATTAGAGGATACAAATCTAGTATTTCATTGGATAAAAAATCATAGCAAAGAATATGGTTTTGATATAAACCATTTATTTGCACTAGGAGATTCGGCTGGAGCACATCTATTATCTTTGTATTGTATCTTTGCCTTAGATAAAGAATATGCTATGCAATATGCATTTAAACCATTTGATATGATTCCTAAAGCAATTGCGCTTAATTGTGGTGTATATGATGTGACAGAAGATATGGGTTCAT
>JAFVFM010000316.1 GCA_017475415.1 Solobacterium sp. | reverse complement strand
CAGCTAATTGTTCGCAGTAGACTATAGCCTCTTCACTAGCTCCAGGCATAAGTTGGTAAATTAAGCCACCAGCGGCCTTGATTGTATAATCTGTATCCACTAAAACACCAACCCCGACAACAGAAGGTATCTGCTCACTAATCGCAAAATAATAGGTATAATCATCACCGATTTCACCAGTTTGTAAATCTGCAACACCTGTAAACGGCTCCTTTAAACCCATATTGCGAATTACCGTTAATGTACCATTCGTACCTACTGCTCTAGCAACATCTAAATGCCCATCTTCTCTAACATAATGTAAAGTAGGATCACCAATAAAGCCTCTTACCTTACCATCACCTCTACCTTGGGCAAGGATTGTACCAGCTGGCCCATGGCCATTGATAATACTTGTTACACTTTCATATGTATTCTTTAAATCCGAAGCCATAATCGCTGTAGCGGTCAGGGTACGACCTAAGGCCGCAATACTTGTAGGCATGCAATCGTGTTTGATTCTTGCCGTTTCTACTAATTCTGTTGTACAAGCGATATGTATTCTTACTTGCCCATTTAAAGCTTGTGCAATAACAATCTCATCTTTCATTTTTTTACACTCCTATATAGGCGTTCATGTAGACGCCTCATTTTTCTAACATCCATTTTGGTTATCTTACGATCCATCGTAAATAAACCATTGCATTCATCTTCTACATCACTTACCTGCGTATAAATACAACCCGCAAGCCCACGAGGAAGATTCGCAATAATCATATCTTCATATAAAGCTATAATTTCTTCATTCCATTCTACCAAATCATTCATTTTCTTATAGCCATATAGTTTATTCACTTCCGCATGGTTACTTTCTAAATATGCATAGCCTCCAAATTCCGAAAGAATAGGAATACGCTCATATTTATCTTTTTTCGTTTTATAGTTAAAGAAATAATTATGCACACTTAAGAAATCACCACAACCTTGATCATGCCAACCACTTGCACTATCGACCAAGCGACTTTCGTCATAATCAAGTATATGTTTAGTAACTTCCTTCGCATCGAATTGGCCCCATCCCTCATTAAAAGGTACCCAGGCAAAGATGGATGTAGAATTATATAAATTATCTAGCATCTCATCTAATTCGTGATAATACATTTCTTTTTCTTTTTCACTAGTACGGCCTAGTTTTTTATTATTGTGATCATTTTGTTTACGCAGGCCAATCGTTGGTAAGATACCCATATTTGTAAAGTCAAAATCTCCTCCACTAGGCATATCTTGCATGACTAGAATACCCAAACGATCACAGTGGTAATACCACCTTCTACATTCTACTTTGATATGTTTACGTAACATATTAAAGCCCATCTCTTTAATCTTTGTTAACTCATCCACAATAGCTTCATCACAAGGAAAAGTAACTAAGCCATCAGAAATATAACCTTGATCTAATAGACCACTAAAGAAGTAAGGTTCATTATTTAAGCAGAAACGAATATTACCATCACTATCTCTACCAACACTATACTTCCTCATGCCAAAATAACTCTTGATGATATCATCTTCACTTTGTACATAAAGGTCATAAAGAAATGGATCTTCCGGAGACCATGCATGCATATTTGGAATAGGAGCTATATAATGTGTATCTGTTGTCATACCACGATGAACTACTTCACCATCTGCACCTATCGTAATCGCAATTTGTTTAAAATCACCCGCAAAATCTAATACAACACTTTCATTATCATAATCAGGTGTAATTTTTATGTCATAAATTGCATGTGGTGGTAAGTCTTCTAACCAAACCGATTGCCATATACCTGCAGTAGGTGTATACCACATACCACCATGCTCAATGCGTTGTTTACCATAGGCATAAATACCTTTATCGCTTTCATCTCTTACCTTTACCATAAGCGTATTTTGGTATTTTACTAAACCGCTAATATCCAAACTAAATGGTGCATAGCCGCCTTCATGCCTACCTGCTTCTATGCCATTTACATACACTATGCATCTTTGATCTACTGCTTCAAAATTAAGCCATGTACTATTCGTAGATGGCTGATAGGCAAATTGTTTCCTATACCATAAGACTTCATTTGGTTGTAGTTCATGCTCACAACCCGAAAGAAGAGAACCCACAGGAAAAGGAATAAGAATTTCCTTCCATTCTTCATCTTGTGGTTCTTGATTCAAGCGTGTAATTTGATATTCCCAAATGCCATTTAAAGAGGTATAATTATCTCTTTGTAGTTGCATGCGAGGATATTCTTTCCACGGCTTTTTACGGTCTATTTTTTCTGTATATTCTGTCAATAATGCCATATCTACCCTTATTTTATCGTATCATCACTCGCTTTTATAGTACGGAAGTAGATAACTAAAGTCACAATTAACATAAGTCCATGCCAAATGATGGAGCGTATTGCGATATCCGTAAACAATGTACTATTTTCCATAAACTTCATACTTCCATTTTGCATAACTAAACCATAGCCTAAAGATATCAGTAAAGATACACCTAACATACATAAACTAACAATCAAATAGGATAATCCAAAACGACGCAAACTTAATACACAAAATGGTAAAGCAGCTACAATTAATGTAATTAAAATATAGTGGTAAATAGAAGGATTCATAACGATTGTACGTAACAGAAATACCATCACTGTAGCCAATAATATTCCAAATAATAAACCTACTACATAACTCGATATTAGCGCATAACGATATTCTTTCATTCATCCTCCTTTGAAAAGAAGCCGATATTATTCGGCCTCTTTATTTTCTACTTTTTCTTCCACTACTTCATCAACTACTACTTCACTTTGTTTATCTTCTTTTTTAGCGAAGTCAGCTTCAATAGATTCACCTTGTACAACTTTTTGAATCTGTTCAGCTGTTAAGGTTTCATATTCAATTAATGCTTCTGCAATAGCGATTAATTGGTCTTTATGTGCTTCAAGTATTTCTCTAGCCTTAGTATGACAAGAATTAATAATCTTACGCACTTCTTGGTCAATTTCATAAGCGACTTCACCAGAAACATTATTTGGTGAATTATAATCACGACCCAAGAATACATTCTCATTACCAGAATTGTATTTGATTGGTCCTAAATCACTCATACCATAGAGCGTAACCATATCTTTAGCGATATTGGTTGCCTTTTCAATATCATTTGAAGCTCCTGTAGTTACATCATCAAAGAACATTTCTTCAGCCGTACGACCACCCATATAAGAAATAATCGTCGCTAATAAATCATTCTTTGTATTGAGCATCTTTTCATCTTTTGGTGTCATTAAGTTATAACCACCAGCTTGGCCACGCGGAATAATGGTAACCTTTTGTACAACTTGACCATTTTCCATAAATAAGCCTAAAATCGCATGTCCACTTTCATGATAGGCAATGAGTTTCTTTGTCTTTTCATCATACGTACGGCTTACTTTAGCTGGCCCCATCATCACACGGTCAATTGCCTCATCAATATGTGACATATGTATTTCTGTAGCGTTCTCTCTTACTGCTAAAATAGCCGCTTCATTGAGTACATTTTCCAAGTCTGCTCCAGAAAAGCCAGGTGTTCTTTTCGCTAAGGCATCCATATCGATATCTTTCGCAAAGAATTTATTTCTTGCATGTACTTTAAGAATTGCTTCTCTACCTTTACGATCTGGTAAAGATACTGTAATTTGACGATCAAAACGACCTGCTCTTAATAAAGCTGGATCTAATACATCCGGTCTATTTGTAGCCGCAATCACTACAACGCCCGTATTATCTTCCATACCATCCATCTCTACTAATAATTGGTTAAGGGTTTGTTCACGCTCATCATGTCCGCCCCCAAAACCAGCACCTCTTTGTCTACCTACTGCATCGATTTCATCAATAAAAATGATACATGGTGCTGTTTGTTGGGCTTTTTTAAACATATCTCTTACACGGCTCGCACCCACACCAACAAACATTTCTACGAAATCAGAACCGGAAATGCTGTAGAATGGCACATTAGCTTCACCTGCAACAGCCTTAGCTAATAAGGTTTTACCAGTACCTGGATGGCCAAATAAGAGAATGCCTTTAGGAATACGTGCACCCATCTTTTCGAATGTCTTTGGAGATTTAAGATAATCAATAATCTCTGCCATCTCCTGTTTTTCTTCATCGCAACCAGCGACATCATCAAAGCGTACACGTATCTTACCTTCCAAACGCGCTCTACTCTTTGAGAATTCAAAGGCTTTGGCATTGGCACCACCAGCACCACTCAAGCGATTAATCATCCATACTGCTAATAAGCCCATAAAGGCAAATGGCACAATGGACAATAACACTTCTAAGAAAGTATTTGACGAACTAGCGTCTAGAATATTGAGCTTAGTGTCATCTAATTCATTGATGACTTTTGCGATTTCTTCAGAAGTAGAAGGAATAGAAGATTTAAAGGTTTGATTTAAACCATCCTTTTCATAAGCACCTTCTACAACAGTGGTATTACCACCAATTGTTAAAACCGCTTCTTTGATTTTTTCTCCCTTAATGACATCTTGTAGTTCTTGGTAGGATAATTCTTGGCGCGTAGCTGTACCATTTAAAGTCATTAATACTGCCATCGCAATAATTACTACTGCATAAGGGAGAAAATTGATAAATCTATTTTTTTGCATTAATCAAAAATCTCCTCACTGTTTGTTTATTGATAACATTCGTCCTTCAATACACCAATATATGGTAGGCAACGATAACGTTGATTAAAATCCATGCCATATCCAACGACGAATTCATTCGCTACTTCAAAGCCAATATAATCTGCTTTTACATTTACAGTTCTTCTACTTGGCTTATCTAACAAGGTAACAATCTTTACAGACCTTGCCCCTTTATGTAACAACGTTTCGACAACAGTTTCAATTGTTTTGCCCGTATCGACGATATCTTCAACTAATAAGATGTCATAGCCTTGGATAGAAGAATCTAAATCTTTATTGATGCGTATATCCCCTTGTGATTCTGTTCCAGAATAGCTTGTTACATCCATAAAGTCAT
>JAFVFM010000315.1 GCA_017475415.1 Solobacterium sp. | reverse complement strand
CGTACCTTCTAAAGTAATCTTACCTGTTTCAATTACATAAGCTCTATCCGCAATACTCAATGCCATCTTCGCATTTTGTTCTACCAACAAAATAGTTACTCCACGACTATTGATATCTTCTATAATACGGAAGATTTCTTTTACCAATAATGGAGATAAGCCCATTGATGGCTCATCCATCAACATGATTTTAGGGTCAGCCATTAAGGCTCTGCCCATTGCCAACATCTGTTGTTCACCACCTGATAAAGTACCTGCTAATTGTTTTTTTCTCTCAAATAGTCGCGGAAATAAGGAATATACATTCTCCCTATCCTTTTCTATCTTTTCTTTATCTTTGCGGAAATAAGCACCTAAATTCAAATTCTCTTCAACGGTTTGCTCTGCGAATACACGTCTACCTTCTGGTACTTGTGCTAAACCCAAAGTAACAATTTGATGGGCAGGTATCTTTGTGATATCCTTCCCTTCTAATTCTATCGTACCACTAGTTGGCTTCAATAAACCAGAAATACTTTGTAAGGTTGTTGTTTTGCCAGCACCATTCGCTCCAATTAAAGTAACGATTTCTCCTTTATGCACTTCAAAAGAGATGCCTTTTAAGGCTTCAATCATGCCATATTTTACTACTAGATTATCTATCTTTAACATCTCTTATTCTCCTAAATATGCTTTGATGACTTCTTTATTATTGCGAATTTCTTCTGCATTACCTTGGGCTAACATTGTACCAAAGTTTAATACAGTAATTCTTTCACAAATACCCATTACCAATTTCATATCATGTTCGATAAGTAAGACTGCTAATTTGAAATGATCCCTCACAAAACGAATTGTTTCCATCAACTCTTCTGTTTCTTGTGGATTCATTCCTGCAGCAGGTTCATCCAACAATAATAATTTTGGATTCGTCGCTAAAGCACGAGCTATTTCTAAACGTCTTTGTGCGCCATAAGGTAAATTACCTGCCAAGGTATCTTTATCATCTTTTAAATCCATGATTTCTAAAAGCTGTAAAGCTTTTTCTTTCATCATTCTTTCTTGCACATAAAACTTAGGTAAACGGAATAAAGAAGTAAATATAGAATATTCTCCATCACGATGCATACCTGTTAATACATTGTCTAAGACAGACATATTCATAAATAAACGAATGTTTTGAAAGGTACGCGCAATACCCGCTTCATTTACTTCAATGGTACTCATTTTCGCTGTATCTACACCATTCAATTTAATTGTCCCTCTTGTAGGTGTATATACCTTTGTCAACATATTAAATACTGTTGTCTTCCCTGCACCATTGGGTCCGATTAACCCAACTATTTCATTTGGATAGATTTCTAAATCTAAATCATTCACAGCAGTTAGTCCACCAAAGTCTATTCCTAAATCTTTTACTTCTAGAATAGGAGTTGTATTAGGCATTTTCACTCACTCCTTTCTTTTTGAATTTTCCTTTCAGTGCATTGAATTGATTCTTTAAATTCTCATTGTTAGAATCTAAAATAATCAAAATCAATACAATTGCGTAAATTAACATACGATAGTCTTGTAAGCCTCTTAACATTTCCGGCAACAACAATAATAGCGTTGTCGCTATAATTGTTCCACTCATATTTCCTAAGCCTCCAAGCACAACATAAACGAGTAATAGAATAGAAGTATTAAAGTCAAACTTTTGTGGTACAAGCGTTGCATAATTCAAACCATACAAAGCTCCAGCTGCACCTGCTAATGCAGCAGATGTGACAAAGGCCAACATTTTCGTAGAAGAAATATGAATGCCTATAGATTCAGCAGCGATGCGATTATCACGCGCTGCCATAATCGCTCTTCCACTACGGCTATCCATAATGTTATAAACAATCAATAAAGCCACTACCACTAGTAATACCCCAATTGTAAATGTCGCAATACGTTGTGTACCATTAGCTCCCATTGGCCCGCTTAAAAGTACTCTACCACTTTCATTTAATTCTAATGTATTCGTCGCAAAGCTAAATTGAAAACCACGATCATCAATACCTAAATAAATATTATTCATTAAGGACATAATAATTTGCCCAAAAGCTAAGGTTACAATAGCCAAATAGTCGCCTTGTAACTTTAATACAGGAATACCTATAAGATAACCAAATAAAGCAGCTACAATTGCACCACAAAGAATAGCGATAATGAGTCTTATAATTGGTTGTTGAATCACATCCGTTAGTAAAGCACTTACCACTACCCCACTAAAGGCACCCGCACTCATAAAGCCAGCTTGCCCTAGATTTAATTCTCCCGATATACCAACATTCAAATTTAAGCCTATCGCCGCAACAATATAACAACATACAGGAACTAGTAAGGCTGTAAATAGACTGCTCAATTTTCCTGTGCGCATT
>JAFVFM010000314.1 GCA_017475415.1 Solobacterium sp. | reverse complement strand
TAAAGGGGAAGTTGTGGAAAGAGGTACACATGATGAGCTATATGCGAAAGGTGGCTACTATACACAACTCATTTCGAGTGAGTAAAGGAGTAGGATATGGGTTGGTTTGATGAACAGATTAAATTGAGAAAACTATCCGATCAAGAAGTCTTTGAAGACTCCTTTATGCAGATGGCTTCTGTCATTTTAGGGAATCGTATTTCTTCTAAGTTACAAAATGACATTCATTTATCGCAAAAGGCTGTAGATGATATTTTGAAATATTTTCACTATAAACCTACTTCATTAAAAGAGGATATTAAAGACTTTGATGAAAGCTTAGAATATATTCTTAGACCACATGGCATTATGCGTAGAAACATCAAACTATCTGCTGGTTGGTATAAGGATGCCTTTGGTCCAATATTAGCTTTCTTTAAAGAAGGAGATATACCGGTAGCGATTTTACCTAGAACTCTATATGGCTATTATTATATCGATCCTTCTACTGGTAAAAAGGTAAATATTAATGCGCAAAATGAGGAATTACTACAAGAGGATGCCTTATGTTTTTATAAACCATTGCCGTTAAAGAAATTAGGAATAAAGGATTTAATTCTTTATTTGAAAGATACTATTTCTTTAGAAGATATTTTCTTGATGGCAACAATGACTATTATTTTATCTTTAGTTGGTCTAATCATGCCACGTTTAACCAAGATTCTAACAGGGCCTGTATTAAATAGTCATAGTCTTGGTTTGTTGTTATCGATTGCGATATTTATGACTATGGCAAACTTATCGAATCTATTATTTAGTGCTGCAAATTCAATTATTAATATGCGTATTTCAACTAAGTCTTCTATATCTATTGAAGCTGCAGTAATGTCACGTGTATTATCCTTGCCAGCGAAATTTTTTAGACAATATTCAAGTGGTGAATTGTCTTCTAGAGCGAGTTCGATTAATTCTTTATGTAATATGTTATTGAATTTCGTTTTCTCGCTTGGCTTAACTTCTATTTCTTCTATCTTTTATATCTCGCAAATCTTCTCTTTTGCGCCAACCTTAGTTATTCCAGCTATGATTGTTATTCTAGTGACAGTTAGTTTTAGTATTCTTTCGTCTCTTGTACAGATTCGTATTTCTGCTGAACAGATGAAGCTTAATGCGAAAGGTACAGGTTTAAGTTATGCCTTAGTTTCTGGTATACAAAAGATTAAATTAGCTGGTGCAGAGAAGAGGGCCTTTAGTAAATGGTTAAATCATTATGCAAAGGAAAGTGAATATCTTTATAATCCGCCATTCTTTCTTAAAATCAATACAGTAATCTCTAGTGCAATATCCTTAATTGGTACAATTGTCCTTTACTATTTAGCTGTGAAGAGTAATATTGGCCAATCGAATTATTTCGCCTTTAATGCAAGTTATGCCATGGTATTAAGTGCCTTTTCTGGTTTAGCATCTATGGCTTTATCTCTTGCTCGTTTACGTCCGATTTTTGATATGGCAGAGCCTATCCTAAAAGAAGTGCCTGAGATTGCAGAAAATAAACATATTGTTACAGAATTGAAGGGTGGTATTGAATTAAATCATGTTAGCTTCCGCTATGAAGATAGTGGGCCACTTATTATTGATGACTTATCTCTTAAGATTCACCCTGGTGAATATATTGCGATAGTAGGTAAAACAGGTTGTGGTAAGTCGACTTTATTGCGTTTATTATTAGGCTTTGAGCAGGCTGAAAAAGGTGCTATTTATTATGATGGTAAAGATATACAATCATTAGATTTGAAATCCTTACGTCGCAAAATTGGTACAGTTATGCAAGATGGAGCGTTATTCCAAGGGAGTATCTATGACAACATTTCTATTGTTGCCTCAAATTTAGATTTACAAGGTGCTTGGGAGGCTGCAGAAATTGCTGGTATAGCTGAGGATATTAAAGCTATGCCTATGGGTATGCAAACAATGATTAGCGAAGGGCAAGGTGGCGTATCCGGTGGCCAAAAACAAAGAATCATGATAGCTCGTGCTGTAGCACCTAAGCCTAAGATTTTAATGTTTGATGAAGCAACGAGTGCTTTAGATAATCTAACACAAAAACATATTAGTGAAGCACTAGATCAATTAGATTGTACACGTATTGTGATTGCGCACCGCTTATCAACTATACGTAATTGCGATCGTATATTAGTCTTAGATAAGGGTAAGATCATTGAAGAAGGAACATATGAAGAATTAGTAAAAGAAAAAGGCTTCTTTGCGGAATTAGTAGATCGTCAACGATTAGACAAATAGAAATCTTTTTGGATTTGTTTGAGGAAAAGCTCAGCAATCGGTGTAAGTCTTTGTTGGTGATTGTAAGCTAAATATAATTGTGTTTCTAATTTAGGATATAGTGGTCTAAAGGTTAGTCCACTTTCTTTAGAAGTATCAATTAAATGTTTAAAGGTTAATAAATAGCCTAGTCCTTCTTTTGTGAAAATAGATCCATTATAAGAAAGGCGAAAGCTACCTTCTAAATGGAGGTGATTAAAGTCATCTTTTGCCCAATCTTGGATAATTGAATAAAAGGCTTGTTCAGAGGCAAACAAAGGTTTATGGAGAATATCTTTTGCGGATATTCTTTTCTTTTTCGCTAAAGGATCATCGTTAGGAATGATTAAACCCCATACATCTTTTTCGGGAAAGGGGATAGAATCATATTTTTTAGGATTTGGTAATTCTGCTAAGACAAGGAAGTCTAATAAGCCTTTATCTAATTTGTCAGCGATTTGTTCGGTGTCGCCACTAGTAATATGATAGCGTAAATTAGGATAGTCTTGTTTCAACTTTTGAATACTTCTAGCGAGATATTTAATGCAATGGGATTCAGCTAAGCCAAGAAATAAGTCACCACCACTTATTTCATCTAAGGAAATGAATTCTTGTTCAATCTTGTCAGCCAGTTGAACTAAATCTTCCGCACGATTTCTTAATAAGATGCCTTCTTCCGTTAATTGTAGATGAAAGCTATGGCGAATAAATAATTTCTTTCCCAGTTTATCTTCTAAAGATTTCATTTGTTTTGATAGTGTGGGTTGAGTTACATGTAAGATATCTGCAGCCTTTGTCATATTCTCTTCTCTAGCCACAGTAAGAAAGTAACGTAATGAACGGATTTCCATCATATCCTCCTTCTATGATATTCCAAATATGCATATCATGATATTCATTATAACTATTGGTAAGATTATACGTAAAGAGATAATATGAAAGCAGATGGAGGTTATTTTGAATTATAAGCAGTTGGAAAAGGATTTATTGCTTCTAGAATATCCTGAAGAAGAGATGAAAAAAATGGAACGACGCTTGCAAGAAGGGGATTTCCTTTATGTAATAAATATACTAAAAAGAAATCGCGCAAATCTGATGAATCAATATCATGATAGTGTTCGCAAAATTGATTGTATCGATTATATATTATGGAATATAGAAAAGAATAGATAGGAGAAAGAAATGAAATTAGAACAATTAAACATTACCCACGATTGGGATAAGACATTCGAAAAAAGTGAAAAAGTAAATCATGAAAAAGTATGCTT
>JAFVFM010000313.1 GCA_017475415.1 Solobacterium sp. | reverse complement strand
TTTTTCTTTTATAAATTCCTTTGCGTCTTGTTCATAAAAGGCTAAACTAGTAGCCCCTAAACCCCTTAATACAGAAGCCGATTGAGCTAAGCCTAAATAAGCAGAACTCTTTATATCATATCCCTTTAAATATGCTGCGATAAAGCCTGCATAAAAGGCATCACCTGCTCCTGTTGTATCCACTACTTCTTCTTCATATAGACTATCTAAATGATAGGATTCTTTAAAATCTGTTATATATAAACCTTCTTTTCCTAACTTAATTCCAAATATTTTTAATGGATATTGATGAAAGAAAGATACAATCTCTTCTATTTCCTTCTTCCCGCTAAAACAAATCGCTTCTTCTAAACTAGGAATAAATATATCCATATAGTTAAGTGTCTCTTCTATTTCTTCTATTCCCTTTACATTAACATCATATGTCGCATCCATGGATGTACTTAAGCCATATTCCTTGGCTCTGCTAAACAATCTAGCTAAATCTTTCCCTTTTAATCCTTTTAAACCATTGGCACTAGCGAAATGAAGATGCTTACTTCTTTTTATTGCTTCATCAGAAATATCACTTTCTAATAAAAAATGATTCGCACTATTGCTAGGACGCAAAACATGCCTTTCTCCATCCACATCCACTAGGATGATAGGAGAAGAAGTATGAGCACCATTTTTGGACATTAAATATTGTATATCAACACCTTCTTTTTTTAATAAATCACTTAATACTTCTTGATATAAATCATTTCCCATACAAGCGCATAGACAACAAGATAAACCTAAACGTGAAAAATGAATAGCAGCATTCAAAGCATCTCCACCTGGATACATTTGTATATCCTTCATCACACTACTATCCATTATAAAAGAGTCCTTATGCACTCCTTCAACTATTGTATCCATTGTCGCTATACCAACACATAGCACATCATATTCTTTCATATTGCCTCCGAAAAAGAGCTTGGAAACCAAGCTCACTCTTTTAATTATTTAGATTCTTGATGATTTCTGAAAGCTTAGGCATCATTTGTTGCTTGCGCGAAATGATATGTGGATCAAAGCCAGAATTCTCATCGAATTGTGTTTCAATTACGTCATTCATAATGTGGGATAAAGGTCCAGAGTAAACAAAGAAAGAACCTTTTCCTAATACATCTGTAAATAACATAACCAATAAGTCTAATTTCTTATCTTCCTGTTCCTTCATCATATTTTCTTTAAATTCAGGAAGAATCTTTTGTACCTCTTCTAAACGACTATAGTTTGTTTGTCCTATCGCAAACTTATAATTACCAATTTCATAATTCTTCAAGTCACGCGATAAGATTTCATGTGGATTAGAATCCATTAGGGAAACAGAAGCCGATAGCATTTCTCTTGCATAGCTATCAATATCTTCTACACCTGCTATGCTAGCTAAATATTCAACAGCAGCGATATCTTCTTTGGTTGTTGTAGCGGATTTGAAATTTAATGTATCCGAAAGAATAGCTGATAACATTAAACCTGCAATACCTTTTTCTGGTTCTATACCAGCTTCTTTATATAGCGTTGTAAGTATTGTACTTGTACAACCACAACGATGATTACGATATTCAATCGGAAAGCTCGTTTGAATATCCCCTATATGATGGTGGTCAATAATCGCCACAATATCGGCCATTTCAATATGATGCATAGATTGGTTTGTTGCACTATGGTCTACTAAGGCCACCTTACGACGTTTATAATTTCTTGTATGATAACGAGAAATCGCTCCTACTACACGATCATTTTCATCTAATACAGGATATGAACGTACACGTGTATTCGCCATTTTAGCTGCTACATCATCAATATATTCTGTATCTCTAAATGCGTAGATCTTTTTAGACATAATCATTTCTACGCTATAGCTTTCCGTAATAATACGCGCTGTATGCATCGTTTCATTTTCTGTCGTTACAATTGAACAACCTAACGCACGAGCATGCTCCAATACATTTTCACTTACCTTTTGTCCACAGGTAACCACCAAACATTTCGCTCCTAAATCCATCATGCGTATTTGTTTTTCTTCACCAGAAGACAATATACAAATACTATCTTTGATTTCATATTTTGAAGCCTCTACTTCATCTAAGGTAATAATATGTACACTACCATTACTTCTGAATTCTTCTATTTGATAAAGAATCTTACCACCAATGGTTTTGGCAATATTATCTAATGTGGCAGTCTTCATTAGATCATTTAAATCTGTTTCCGGATGTAAACGAACACGGGATAAGTCCGATGTAGTACAAATACCACATAATGAGCCATCTTCTTCTACCACAAATAAAGAACGGTTTCTTGTCTGCAACATAAGATGCCAAGCATGATGTACAGTTTCGCTTTTCAAAATGGTAGTTGGTGTATCAATTTCAATTTCCTTCACTAAAGCACGCGCATCAGTCAATAATAAAGGATTCTCATACCCAAAATACTTTAAGATAAATTTTGTTTCTTCATTGAGTGGTCCCTGCCTACAAGCGATAGCCTCTTTCCCTGTTTTTTTCAACAATTCCGTATAGGCTATAGCCGAGCAAATGGAATCACTGTCTGGATGCCTATGCCCCGTTACATAAATCAATTGTGCCATGCTACCCCCTAATATGTAATGATTTCATTTCCTTCTTCAGTAATTAAAATGGTATGTTCCCATTGTGCACTGTCCGACTTATCTTTTGTATAAATTGTCCAATCATTAATTGGATCTATAACTACACTTGCCCTACCAGCATTAATCATAGGTTCAATGGTAATGGTCATTCCTGGTACCAATACCATACCTTCACCTTTTCTACCTACATGTGAAACAAATGGATCTTCATGGAATTCTAAGCCTACCCCATGTCCTCCCAAATCTACGACAACCGAATACCCACAAGAGCGTGCATGATTATTAATGGCATAACCAATATCCCCTATCGTATTCCATGGTTGTGCAGCAGCAATGCCTAATTCTAAACATTTCTTTGTTTCTTCAACTAAACGCTTTCTTTCTTCACTTACATTACCTACATAAAACATGCGACTAGCGTCAGCATAATAACCATCTAATATGGTTGTGCAATCCACATTGATGATATCCCCATCATGTAATTTCTTTAAGCGTGTAGGAATGCCATGACATACTTCTTCATTAATCGATGTACATACACTTTTTGGAAAACCATCATAATGTAATGGTGCACATATTGCGCCATGTTCCTTCGTGAATTTTGATACAATATCATCAATTTCTTGTGTATTCATTCCGACATGAATATATTTACCTACTTCATCTAAAACGGCTGTATTGATTTTACCAGCCTTACGCATACCTTCAATCATTGTTGGTCGCTTAATATACTTTTCTTCTGGTAAAATCTTACCCTTCGCCTTTAATTCAGCCATTTTTTCTTGAATATGAGCAGGAATAGGTTCCTCCTCATCGATTTTCTTCCATAATTCAATATCCATATTTACCTCGTTGTACTCCCAAAGCCACCCATTCTTTCTTCTGTGGCATCATCATCTTCTGTTATACCAAAAGGTAAGAAAACACCTTGTACAAAGCCTGTCTTCGCTTTAATTTCAACCGTCTTCTTTTCCCTTGAATCATTAATCACTTTACATAATATATGCCCTTCATTATCGGCATGATAATAATCGCTATCGATAATCCCTACGGTATTATCCAATTGAAAGCGATATTTAAAGCCTAGGGATGAGCGTGGAAATAACATTAATACATATCCTTCTTCTATCTTAACGCGAATACCTGTAGGAATGAGTAATTCATGACCTGGTGCTATCGCTATATCTGTCGGTGCATAGAAATCATAACCAGCCGAACCTACCGTAGCCCTACCTGGTAATTTAATGGATTTATAAATGTTATAAATCATTTCTTCTGTATAAGAAGAATTAATTTTTGAAAAGTCCTCTTTAAAGCGTTCAAAACTCACCTTTTCAAATTTCGCTATCTTTTGCATAATTACCTCCCTTTGCCTAATACTACATACTATTTACCAAAGGAATCGAACAATGCAGACTTAGACTATACCTATTGTACCACTGAAAACATAAGCTTCTCTAAACAAATGCTTTTTTTAGAGTATAATAAGGAACGAGGTGATGATTTATGAAATTAAATGTAGCTGTGTTTTTTGGTGGAGAATCAGTTGAGCATGAAGTATCTATTATTTCTGCCCATCAAGCCATCGAAGCACTTGATTCAAACAAATATAATGTAATTCCTATCTATGTAGCGAAGAATCGCAAATTATATACGGCTGAAGGAATGAAGGATATCCATTTCTTTACCGGAAGAAAATTAGATGCAGCAATTAATGAAAGTACGCAAATAAATATTGTAAAAGAAGGCACAAAGGTAGTCATTAAACCAATTAAAACCGGTTTATTTAAGACAAAAGACTTAGGCACAATTGATGTAGCGATTCCTGTTATGCATGGTACAAATGGTGAAGATGGAGCCATTCAAGGCTATCTAGAAATGTTAAGTTTACCTTATGCAGGATGCGATGTATTAGCTGCTAGTGTAGGTCAAGATAAGGTATTTCAAAAACATATCCTTCATGATGCCGGTTTACCGATTACCAATTGGTTTTGGGCTTATGGCACTGAATTAGAAGAAGATCAAGAAGGCTTACTTAAAAAAGTACATAAACTGATTTATCCTGTTATTCTAAAGCCAGCGCGTACAGGTTCTTCTATCGGTATATCCATCGCCCATAATGATGAAGAATATATACAATGTTTCGAAGAAGCTAGACAATATGATGAAAAGATTATTACAGAAAAAGTCATTAAGCCAATGCGTGAAATCAATTGTTCCGTATTAGGAGACAGTTATCATGCTGAAGCAAGTGTATTAGAAGAAGTAGGCCATGATTCCAGTAATGAATTATTAGATTTCAAAGATAAATACCAAAGAAGTTCTTCTACAAAAGGCACTAAGAGTTCTTCACAAGGTATGGCTAGTACAGCACGTATCGTACCTGCACCATTAAGTGAAGCAGAGACAAAATTCATACAAGATTTAGCCATTAAAACATTTAAGGTATTAGGCTCTGCTGGTGTATGTCGTATAGACTTCATTATGGATAAAGAAACAAAAACAGTCTATGTAAATGAAATCAATACCATTCCTGGTTCATTAGCTTTCTATCTTTGGGATGCGAAAGATGTTCATTTCACTGAATTAATGGATCGTTTAGTGCATGTCGCTTTAGAAAGAGAAAGAAGAAGATCGAAAATGACCTTCTCCTATGATACAGATTTATTATTAAATTACCAAGCTGGTGGCACTAAGGGTGCTAAAGGCACAAAGAATTAACCTTTTGGATAGAGAAATCTATCCTTTTTTTAACACTCTTTTACTTCCTTGCCACACATATGTTCTATATGTAAGGCAAGTAAAGCTGTACGAAATGTATCCTTACGTATTTCTTCTTCAATATAGGTTTCATCACTTGTAAACTTATAGGATAACCTTCTAGCAATATCTTTAATCTTTTCTTCCTCTTCTAGAATTTCCATCTTGCCGAAGACAATTACACTTTTAAAACGCAAAAACCATTCATCCTCTTCTTTACGACCTTCATCATATACACAAAAAGATACTTTAGGATTTTCTTTTAAGGCATCCATCTTATGCCCTCTTTTTCCTCCAGGGAAATATATTATTCCTTCTTCTTCAACATAATAGTGATTGAGTGGCATACCATAAGGGTAGCCTTCATCCCCTATTACCGAAAGCACACCTCGTTTTGTGTCCTTTAATATAGACTTACATTCCTCTATACTTAACTCTTGATTTTTTCTTTGTAG
>JAFVFM010000312.1 GCA_017475415.1 Solobacterium sp. | reverse complement strand
CAAAGAACATAAAGATATACATAATACGAGTATAGCTAAAGCCTTTTTTATTATCTTCATACAAGACCTCTTTCTACTTTCATTTTAGAACCTGCGTGTGGGAAATCTCAAGTGCTTTATCCTTGGGTAGTTCACGAATTGGTAAAACCAAACTATAAAGTAAAGGTTTACTTCGCTGATATACAAGAAGATATCCAAGTTTTAAGAAATTGGGCAAAGACAACTGACGACATTTCTCTAGAAGGATGGGAAGAATTTGAAGAGGACGAATAGAAAAGAAAAATAGCCCCGTAATACCGGAACTACCTTCCTATCAGATTAAAGAGTTATTCCCAAGGTTTTTCATCCTTTAAGCTTGTCATAAAGTCATCTACGCAATTTTGCATATATGTACCTTTATACTTACCTTCTTTAAAGACATCCATCGCTTCATTTAATGCCTTCTTCCAGCTTTCTACTTCGCGACCTGGAATGATTGGATAATAGAGTACAGAATTGTTTTCTGCAGCTTTATAATCACCAATCGCATCCCCTATCATTAAGACATGATCTTTGTCATATTTATTGCGCATGCTTTTTTCAATACAAGCTGCCTTAGAGCCTAATTCTTGACCTGCTACAACAGTTACATATTGTAGGAGGTCATTTTCTTTCCATTCTCTTTCTAATGCATCATGTGTAGCAGCAGAAACAATAACGATATCTGCGAATGCAGATACTTTTTCTAATGTTTCTTTTACTAATGGTAATGGCTTTAAATCATGTACAATTTCCTTCACATAACGGTCTACATCATGGCTCCACTTAATTGCACAATTTATGCCTTCATCATCAATTTGATTCTCTTCTACATATTTTTCTAATGCTGCACAACCTAAAACAGCTGTTTCTTCTGTCCATTTCTTTAAAGCACTTAAATCTGGTAATACTAAGCCTCTTTCTTTTACTTCTTCTCTTAAGGCTGTTTCTTCCAAGCATTTTACAATGCCAGGGAAACGATTAATGCCTCTACTTTTTGCGTAAAGATTATAGAATTCCCATACTTCACGGAAATATTTCGAAACAGATTGAAGGGAAAAGGCATTGATTGCTACTGGGCAAAAGCATTCTTTATGCTTTAATTCCATATTATCAAAAGCTGTTCCATCAGAATCAATACAAACTAATAAGTCATGCTTTGGTTTAAAATCTAATAAAATATCGCTCATTTTCTTCTCCTATAGACGTGTATCCCATCTACCACACCATACTAAATCATTCGCTTTGCCTTTAAATTCAGATTGACCAACTATCTTTTCTACTGTTGCACGAATGTATTCTCTAGTAGGTGCATAGGCATTAATGAATGTTTTTAACATTGGTAAATCATATAAATGATTTGTATAATTCAAAGAAACACCAATCGTTGGTACTTCATGCACAAACCAAGGCAATTCACTAGAATGAGCTGCTGACCAAACTAAGCGCACATTATTTTCTTTTGCATAACCTTGCATATGCACAAACATAAAGACAACATCATATTTCTCTTTAAACTCTTCCACTTTAGGCGTATCCATAATCTTAAATTGATTTAGTGGACTCATTTCTTCGCATTCCATTTCATAATAATCTTTATGATCATCTACCTCAAAGCCAACTCTTTCCAATTCTTCAATAACGATTTGTTTTGCCTTATCGGTACCATTTAAATAGGATACAGGTGCAGTTTCAACATAATAAAGCATCGCTCTCTTCTTTTCTTTCACATTAATTGGTAAGGCATGTTGTGTATCCTTAACTAATGTAATGGATGCATCCGCAGCTACTTCAGCAGCTTCATGTGCTCTTTTACCACCCACTATACTGAGCCCTTCTTTAGAAGGAAATTCTAAATGATGTAAATTCAATTTTGCTTTTAATCCTAAGATTCTATGTAAAGCATCACTTAATCTTTCTTCACTAATAACGCCACTCTTATAGCCTTCCATCATATAGTGATAATCTTCTTCAGGATCATTAAAGAATAAAAACATATCGCAACCCGCAGCTATGGCATGTGGTACTTGATAACTACGTGGCGCACTAGTAGATAAGCCTGCCATATGGCTGGCATCCGTTAATACTAAACCATTGAAACCTAAATGATCTCTCAATAAATCTTGTAATAATTCTGGTGAAAGTGTAGCTGGTAAAATATCTTCATCTTTCATATTAGGCCTTAATTTTTTTGACCAAGCCGGTTGGCAAATATGGCCTACCATTACAGCTTCTACGCCCGCATCAAATACAGCACGATATACTTTACCGAAAGATGCTTCCCACTCTTCTACAGACAAATCATTACAGCCCATAACTAAATGTTGATCTCTTTCTTCACTACCATCACCAGGGAAGTGCTTTGCACAACAAGCTATACCATGTTTATGTGCCCCTTCCATATAGGCAATAGAATCTGCAATGATTTCATCTGGATCATTTCCAAAAGCACGATTATTCACAATTGTATTACGCCAATTGGATACAACATCTGTAATTGGCGCAAAGGTCCAATTGACACCAACTGCCTTAGCCTCTTCACTTGCTACATCAGCCATTAATCGAGCAATTTCAGGGCTAGATGCACCCATTGCAGGCCCAGGAGCTACCAATGTACCACCTTTAATGGACTTATTCGCACCAGCTTCTAAATTTGCTGCTATGAGTACAGGTACTTTAGAATGTTCTTGGTAATATTTATTTTGTTCATATTGTTCTTCTAATGTTCCACCTTGCCAACGAATTCCGCCAACATGATATTTTTCTACCATTTCACGATACAATTCTTCGCTATGTTGCCAATTCAAACAAATAAATAATTGCCCTATCTTTTCTTCTACTGTCATTTCATCAATTGTTTTTTCCACCCATGCCAATTGTTCCTCATTCAAATTGAAGGGTTTTTT
>JAFVFM010000311.1 GCA_017475415.1 Solobacterium sp. | reverse complement strand
TTCACGTGGATATGCTGAAGCACCACAATCAATTAACTTCGGTAATACTTCCTTCGCTTGTGCTCTTATCGCATCATAATCCAAACATTCTGTTTCTCGATTTACACCATAAGAATGCACTTCAAATAACCTACCCGAAAAAGACACTTTAGAGCCATGTGTTAAATGACCACCACTAGCTAAATCCATTCCCATAATGCGATCACCAGCTTGTAATAAGCTAAAATACGCTGCCATATTTGCTTGACTACCTGAATGTGCTTGTACATTCGCATGTTCTGCGCCAAATAACTCCTTCGCTCTTTCAATCGCCAATGTTTCTACGGCATCTACATTTACACAGCCACCATAATAACGCCTACCCGGATAACCTTCTGCATATTTATTGGTTAAAACAGAGCCTGCTGCTTCACGTACATCTTTGGAAGTGAAATTCTCTGAGGCAATTAATTCAATATTTTGTCTTTGTCTTTCTTCTTATAAATGAATAAGCTTTTCTAATTCTTTATCTAGCATCTTCTTTCTCCTTTAACACATTTACTATATCCTCTTTTACTATAGGACCTTCTCTTACTATTTGAAATTGATTTGTCGCATCGATTATTGTACTTGCCTTGGCGTAACTTACTTCACCCACTAATATCCCTTCCGCTAATGGGCAGGCTCGGCTTGCGTCTTCCACATTCATGCATGCATCTTCACCCGATTGATTCGCACTACTCATAAATATAGGTTCGACCAATTCTTCAATCATTTCTTTTAAAGTATCGGAAGTTGCCATACGTAAAGCTAAGGTTTCTTTTCCTCCATTTACATATTCCTCAACCTCTTCTTTTTTCTTTACGATTAAGGTTAGAGGGCCTGGCATAAAGGCTTCTATAATGGCCTTACTCTCTTCATCTATATAGGCAATACTTTCCATTTGTTGAAGGGAAGAACACATTAAAGGAAAGGCTTTTTCTTTTGGCCTATTTTTTACCTTGCGCATATTTTCTAAAGCTTGTTTACTGCCCATCCTAGCACATACACCAAAAACCGTATCTGTAGGCACAAGTAAAACACCATCTACTTTTAAAATATGAACCATTTCCTTTATATCTTCTGAGTCAAATCGTTGCATATCTATTTCCTATGTATGTTATTATAACGCAAAGGAGAATGGACGACTATGATTCGTTTTGATTCAGATTATATTGAAGGTTGCATACCTGAGATACTAGAAGCTTTACAAGCAACAAACCAAGAACAATGTCCCGGTTATGGTGAAGATATACATTCCCTTCATGCCAAAGAGCTCATCCAACAAACAATAGGTAATTCAGAAGCAGATATCTATTTTTTAAGTGGCGGAACCTTAACAAATGTTACGGTTATTTCTTCTATTTTAAAGCACCACCAAGGTGTAATTACTGCCTCTAGCGGCCATATACATACACATGAAACTGGTGCTATAGAAGCATATGGCCATAAATGTTTAACATTACCCTCAACAGATGGTAAAATCTACGCCAAAGATGTAGATGCTTATATTAGCGAACATTACGCAAGCGATGTCGCTGTACATACTGTTCAACCAGGCTTAGTATATATTTCTTTTCCAACGGAAAGTGGCACTTTATACCAAAAGAAAGAATTGGAAGAATTATATAGCATATGTAAAAAACATGATGTACCTTTATTCATTGATGGCGCGCGTTTAGGATACGGCCTATCCGCTAAAACAAATGATTTATCCATACAAGATATTGCCCAATTATGCGATATCTTCTATATAGGTGGAACTAAGGTTGGGGCTTTATTCGGTGAAGCTGTTGTCATAACAAATGACAAATATAAAAAAGATTTCAAATATCACATCAAACAACATGGTGGGATGTTAGCTAAAGGAAGAGCCTTAGGGATTCAATTTGAAGTACTCTTTTCTAACAATAACTATTTCAACATTTCAAAGCACTCTATCGCTATGGCTGAATTACTAACAGAAGGTTTTATAAAAAAAGGTTATTCCTTCCAATATGAAGCAACAACTAACCAATTATTCCCTATCCTATCCAAAGCTAAACAAAAAGAATTAGAAAAAGAATTCGCCTTCCAATATTGGGAGCCTTATGATGAAAATCATGATGTTATACGCTTTGTAACATCCTTTATGACAAAGAAAGAAAATATTGAATATTTAATCTCTAAACTATAAAGCAGGCTAGTAGCCTGTTTTATTATCTCTTCGTTTTGTTGCGCATCGTATAAGCCAAATGACACAAATGACGACACCCAAATAAAAAGTAACATTAGATACAACAGCCAGCATATTCCCTTTCATAATCATCGGAGCAATATATTGCCCAAAAACAATGAAAAGTATACCTAGCACTGCACCACTTACCTCAATAAAATATCTCTTATTTTCCATCTCTCATTCCCTGATTTCTTTTTCTATTTCTAGCGATTAGATTGTTGATACTTTTTCTTCCATTCAAACAAAAATACAAGGACAACAAATATGATAATCATCACTATATCTATAGCCCATACTATTTTTCTTATTATTTCATTAAAACTATTTCCAAACAAAAAGATAAATTCCGAAAATATAAGAATGCCTACAAAATAATAGAATAGTATCTTTCCCATCTCATTTATTCTTCCTATTAATTCAGTTCATCAATAAAAATGTAATTAACACAACAGATACACACCCAATAATAAATAGAATCAAGCTTTTTCTTGAATGGAATATCATTTGTCTATTTGGATTCTTTCTATCCGCATAGATGTATAAACCTATACCCATAATTACACTTATCCAACTAATTATCGCATGCCATGCTTGCATATCGATTGTG
>JAFVFM010000310.1 GCA_017475415.1 Solobacterium sp. | reverse complement strand
TCTCCCCATGGAAGATCACTAATCTAGTTTCTATATTTTGATAAGCTAAAGCTTGCATCATCTGCATACCTTCAGGTAATGGACAACGGTAATCTTCATCACTATGAATAAATAAGGTTGGTGTCTTTACATTCTTCGCATACTTCAATGGGGAATGATACCATAAGCGATCTATTCCATCGAAGATATGTGGTGCACCATGTTGGTCAGCATTATGATAATAGCCAATATCTGAAATCAAGGCTTTCGATAGCCAATTTGATATAGAACGTTGACTCACTGCACAACAGAAACGATTGGTATGGCCTATCATCCAATTGACCATAAAACCACCATAACTACCACCCGTAACACAGACTTTCTTTTCATCAATATTTGTATATTTTTCTAATACAGTATCAACGAAGTCCATCAGATTTTCATAATCTACTTCTCCATATTGATCACGAATATCCGCAAAATCGTCACCTCTACCATCTGAACCACGTATATTGGTAAACATTACCACAAAGCCTTTGGCAGACCATACTTGCATTTCATGGACGAAATTTATTCCATATGTCACGCGAGGCCCACCATGTATATCTAATATCGCTGGATACTTTTTCTTACTACTATAATTCTCTGGCAATAATACCCAGCCATGTAACTTCTCACCGCAGGATATATAATCAATACGTTTTGGTATAGCGATATATTTATCTTTTAATACTTCTTCATTTAAATTGGTTAGACGCTTTTCTTTTTTATTGATACATTCATATACATCATATGTATTCTTTTCATCTGAGTATATATAGGCGACTTTTCCCTTCTTTATATCTAAGCACTTAATCGAACCTTTTTCTTCATATACAACATGCTTGTTGAATTTTTCGTCATACATCCATATCGCATTATGATCATCATCTGTAGTAATGAAATATAATTTATCTTCATCTACTACATATTGTTTACCACCGCCTAAAGAAATATCACTACCAATAGAACCATGCATACCTAATACAGGATCTTTTACTATGGTCATTTTCCCCTTTTCTATTTTTACAATCTTTCCTGTTTCATTAGAGCCATAGGCTTTCTTATCCGTAGCTTGTGCATATAATTCATTTTTTAGAATAAATAAATCATGAATACTATGCGTATATGTACCAATTAATGTTTCCTTCTTTTTCTTACTTACATCAAATGCATAAATGCCATTACGCATCTTTCTCTTTCTTTGCCATGTTTCAGCCGCATAATAAATGGTATCCCCGTGAATTAAGAATTCTAATACATCTGTATATTTCGGAGTTAATCTTTTTAACTTATCCCCTTCTAAAAGAAATAAGGCTGTTCTTTTTCCTTGAATAAAACCACTACCATTAGCCCAATAAGGAATTTCCTCTACTATGGTATAGTCTTCCTCTTCTTTCTTTTTCCTAGCTTTATCTTGGCGCACTTCCTTTGTATCTAAAAAAGCATCTGGATCATCACTTTCTATAGAAGCTAATAATACATATGTATTCTCAGCTAGCTTATTTATTTTACTTACAATTAAAGGAAAGCTTTTCCAAAGCAAAGCTTCTCCACCATTTAAGGAAAGTTGATAATAATTCGTTATTCCTGCTTCTTGGTTATCCATTTTTCTTTTTAGAATTAATGTATCTTCATTTTCAAAGAAAGCGATATTGGCATCAATATTGGCAGTAAGTTGTTTTATACCCTCTTCTCTTTTTATCCAAATATTTCTTCTATATGCATTCTTTTCTTCATCTATTTCTGCTACTTCATAGACGAAAGAATTCCCTTTAGGGCTATAGAGAAGATTACTTGGAAATCGAAAATGATATAAGTCTTCTATTTCAATTTTTTTATTTCGCATGTTGTTCAAACCAATTTGTAATTTCTTCTAATCTTCTAATACGATGTTTCGGTTTACCACTACGGCTTAGTTCATGATTTTCCCCATGGAAGATCACTAATCTAGTTTCTATATTTTGATAAGCTAAAGCTTGCATCATCTGCATACCTTCAGGTAATGGACAACGATAATCTTCATCACTATGAATAAATAAGGTTGGCGTCTTTACATTCTTCGCATATTTTAATGGGGAATGTTCCCATAGTTTTTCGATATTCTTATCACCAAATAAACCTTCTGCACCGCATTGGTCTGGCCCAAAATATAAACCAATATCGCTTAGGAATGACATGGATATCCAATTGGAAATAGAGCGTTGGCTAGCCGCACAGCAAAAACGATTGGTATGCGTAATCATCCAATTGGTCATAAAGCCACCGTAGCTTCCACCTGTTTCACACACTCTCTTTTCATCTATATTTGGATATTTCTCTAATACTGCATCTACAAAGTCCATTAGATTATCAAAGTCTACATAACCATATTGCCCTCTGATATCCGCAAAGGCATCATCTCTACCATCTGAACCACGTATATTACAATACATTACGACATAACCTTTAGCTGCCCATACTTGCATTTCGTGGAAGAATTCTGTTCCATATACTGTTCTAAGGCCACCATGAATATCTAATATTGCAGGATACTTTTTCTTACTATTGAAATTCTCTGGTAATAATACCCAGCCATGTAGCTTCTCTCCACATGATTCAAAATCAATACGCTTTGGTACAGCAACATATTTATCTTTGAGTATTTCTTCATTTAGATTCGTTAATTGCTGTATATGTTTACCATTAAGGTCCATTTCATATACTTCTGCTAAGCTTGTCTCTGATTCATATACATAGGCAATTTTATCTTTTCCAACATCAAAGAAGAATAACCCACCCATTTCATCAAAAAGAATTGTCTTTTCTAATTTCTCATTATATTTCCATAAGGCAACATGATCTTCTTCTGTAGCTAAAGTATATAAAGTATTCTCTTTATTCACTCTAGACTTGCCACCGCCAAGCATCGTATCGCCAGCTAATGCACCATATAATTGACGTTTTGGATCTTCTACAAAAACCAAGCTATCTTTCTTTAGCTTCATGATATTCGATGTTTCATTAATTCCATATTCTTT
>JAFVFM010000309.1 GCA_017475415.1 Solobacterium sp. | reverse complement strand
CTTTGAAGCTATCCACAGTTTTAAATACCCATTTTCTCCATATTTTTCTTTCAAATGATTTTCTGTTATTTGATATATCTCTTCTTTTGTCTTATCTAAATGATGTGCTTTAACAAACTGTAATGCCCTTTCAACAATACGTAAAGGTTCTACATCTCTATCTGCTTCAGCAACAATACAACCATATATACTTCTTGGCCTTTCTTTCTTACTAGCACGATGATCTTCTATTGCTTCTTTCATCATTATCTTTTCTTCTTTTGTAAAATATGTATCTAATTTTTCGTCTTCTATTAGCCATTTAGCAGAAGTTATTTCATGATTATCTCTACCAAAACGAATACCTATATCATGATAAGCAGCGATGGTATAAACCATATTCAAATTTACATCATACTCTTTTGCGATTTCTAGGCTATTTTCTATCACTGTACGAATATGGTCCACATTATGCGCTTTTTCATAGCCTTCATATTCAACAAGAATATTCTTTTCAATATACTCTTTTAAATCTGTTCTGATTTTTCCCATACTTTCTCCTAGAAAAAAAGCTCGTATGATACGAGCAATGCCGCTTGGCAGAATTGAACTGCCCGCTGATCCTTACCATGGATCTGTATTACCACTATACTAAAGCGGCGCATCTATTATGATACCAAAAAATAGAGCGAATTCAATATGCATACATATTTTTTAATTCTTCATATACCAAATGTAGAGGTAAACCCATAATGGAATAATAGTCCCCTTCTATACCTTGAATATATCTAGCTCCATAACCTTGTATTGCATAAGCTCCTGCCTTATCATCACATTCCCCTGTGGCAATATAAGCGTCTATTTCTTCTTCACTCATCTTCGCAAAAGAAACATGCGATGTAGTAGAAGTAATATATTTCTTTTGATTACTGATGATACATAAACCCGTAATTACAGAATGTTTTTTGTTTGAAAGACTATTTAGCATTCGCCTAGCTTCTACATGATTTTTTGGTTTACCTAATATTTTATTATCTAATACAACAATCGTATCACTGCCAATGACAATTGCATCAGGATACATTGTCAAAATCGTCTCTGCTTTCTTTAAAGCTAGACGCTCTATTTCTTTTTCTAATGGTTTAGATTCATCTATTATTTCATCTACATCAGCAGGTATACAAATAAAGGAATAACCACATTTTTCTAACAATTCTTTTCTACGTGGGCTTTGCGAAGCCAAAATCAATCTTTTCATGTTGATTATTGTACATTGTTTTCTCTAAGAAATACAGACTATAATAAGAATGTTAGAAGTAGAGGTAAATAACATGAGTAATCCAACATTAGTCATCTTAGCAGCTGGTATGGGTAGCCGTTATGGTGGCATGAAACAAATCGACGGCGTAGGTAGCCATGGTGAACCAATTATTGAATTTTCTATTTATGACGCTAAAGAAGCAGGCTTTGAAAAGGTAGTATTAATTATTCGCCGTGAACATGAACAGGCTTTCCGCACTGCCTTAACTGACCGTATCAGCACAAAAATGAAAGTTGAATTCGCCTACCAAGATTTAGATCAATTACCAGGTAGCTATACATTACCAGAAGGTAGAGAAAAACCTTGGGGTACAACACATGCCCTATTAGCTTGTAAAGGGATAGTAAATGAACCATTCGCAATTATTAATGCGGATGATTATTATGGTAAAGACGCCTTCAAAGTCATTTATCAATATTTAAAAAATGACATTCAAGATGATGCCTATGCTATGGTTGGTTATGCCTGCAAGAATACATTAACAGAAAATGGTTCTGTAACACGTGGTGTATGTAATACAAAAGATGGTTATTTAACAGATATTGAAGAAATCCAAAAGATTGAATTAAGAGAAGGAAAGGCTGTTTACGAAAAGGATGGTGAATGGTTAGAACTACCAGATGATACATATGTATCCATGAATTTCTGGGGCTTTACACCAAAGATTTTTGAAGAATGTGAGCCTAAATTTTTAGCCTTTTTAGATAGAGAATACAACAACAATCCAATGAAGTGCGAATATGTTATTCCTACAACCATCGGTGAGCTTGTACAAGAAAATACATGTAGTATCAAAATGCTGAATTCTAAGGATAAATGGTTTGGGGTTACTTATAAGGAAGATAAACCGCATGTTGTAGAAGAACTACAAAAAATGAAAGATCAAGGTATCTATCCAGACAAATTGTGGTAAGGAAAAACACAGGTTAATCCTGTGTTTTTATATAGCAATCATAGATTATTTTCATCCCTTTATAGGCGATATCTGGATCATATTCATCAATCATATCTGTTTCATTTGCGACCACTTTACCTAAGCCACCTGTCGCAATAACACGGCATTTCTCTTTTTTTAATTCCTTCTTCATTTCGAGAATAATTTTTTCTACTGCCCCTATATAGCCATAAACTAAGCCTGCCTGCATGCCACTTACTGTATTTTCACCTAATACCGAAGCAGGTTTCATAATTTCAATTTCCGGTAATTTCGCAGTTTGGCTAGTTAAGCCTAATAAGGAAACTTCAATGCCTGGCATAATAACAACATATTTAAATTCCCCTTCTTCACTCACATAGTCGAAGGTAGTCGCTGTTCCAAAGTCAATAATAATCGTTGGTTCATGGAAGGTATGATAAGCATAGGTTGTATTAACTATACGATCTGCTCCTACAGTTGCCTTCGTTGTATCACTTAAACGAATACCTGTATGCATCTTACTATCAATAATCTTAGGACGAATAGAGAGATATTTAATAATTGCTGAAGTTAAAGCATACATTACCTTAGGTACAACAGAAGAAATTAAAACATCTTCTATATCTTCCTTTTTGATTTCTAATTGTTGCATAAAGTTTGTAATGAAAAAACCAAATTCATCCGAAGTACGCGTTGTTTTCGTAATTAAACGATAACGCCCTATGATTTCTTCATCTTTAAAAACAGCTAAACTAATATTTGTATTTCCTACATCGATTGTTAATAACATCTTTATTCCCCTTTTGTGCAATATGCCAAGATTCTTTCTGCAACTTCTTCTTTAGAAAGTAATGGTAACTCTTCTTTTTTATTTATAGAAAGAATGGTTACTTTATTGGTATCTACACCAAAACCAGCACCTTCTTCACGTAAAGAATTCGCTACTATATAATCTACATTTTTCGTCACTAATTTCTTTTGGGCATTTTCTAATAGATTTTCTGTTTCCATAGCGAAGCCAATTAATATTTGGTGTTTCTTTTTCTTTTCTCCTAAGGTTTTTAAGATATCCTTGGTTCTCACTAAAGAAATAGACAAATCATCATCGCTTTTCTTCATCTTTTCTAAAGCCTTTTCTTTAGGCCGATAATCCGCAACTGCTGCTGCCAAAATGATGACATCATTTTCTTCTTGTCTATCAATTATCTCCTTAGCCATTTCTTCAGCACTACTTACTTCAATTCTTTCTATACCAGATGGTGTTTTTAAATTACAAGGGCCACTGACTAATGTAACTTCTGCTCCAGCATTACGTGCAGCTTTCGCTAAAGCAAAACCCATCTTACCAGAAGAATGATTGGTAATATAGCGAACTGGATCAATATCTTCTCTAGTAGGACCAGCAGAAATCATGATCTTTTTACCTTTTAGAAAATGATCTTTTTCAAATAAACCTTCAATTGCATCTTCAATTTCTTCTGCTTCTGGTAATCTACCTTTTCCTACATCCCCACAAGCTAAATAGCCATCACCACTTTCTAGAATATGCATGCCATATTTACGACATTTTTCTAGATTCTCTTGGGTAATTGGATTTTCTAACATATTCGTATTCATCGCTGGAACGATTACCTTAGGACATGTTGCGGCTAAAAAGGTAGTGGTTAACATATCATCCGCTATGCCATTAGCGACTTTGGCAATGATATTTGCGCTAGCTGGTGCTAATACAAATAAATCTGCCTTCTTCGCTAAGGAAATATGATGTACATCCACTTCAAAATCAACAGAAAACATATCGAGAATGACTCTATTTTGACTCAATGTTTGGAAAGTTAATGGTCCTACAAATTCTGTAGCGCTCTTTGTCATTAAGACATGTACATCATTGCCCTTCTTTTTTAAAGAAGACACTAATGTACATATTTTATAGGCCGCAATACCACCGCTTACGCCAATTACGATGCATTTATTTTTCATTTCTATTCTCCCTACTTGCCTCATTATAGCACGGCTTATGTTACAATTCTTTGTGGAGGATTCTTATATGTCAAAAAAATACTTAGTCATTTCAGATTTACATGGCTCCTTATCATCCGCAAATAAGGCCTTAGAAGCATTTAAAAAGCATAAGGTAGATGAAGTACTCTGCCTTGGTGATGTACTTTATCATGGTCCTAGAAATGATTTACCTGCTGATTACAATCCAAAAGAAGTTATTCCGATATTGAACCAATTAGTACCCTATATTGTAGGCGTTAGAGGAAATTGCGATGCGGAAGTAGACCAAGTTGTTTTAGATTTTCCACTGCGTGATAACTATCGCATGCTTAAATTAGGGAAGCATAATGTTCTAATGACACATGGTCATCTATACGATGAAGCAAGTTATCCAAATGAAAAATTCGATATTATCTTATCTGGCCATACCCATATTCCTTTAGCCTATAAAGATAATTATATTTTTTTAAACCCAGGCTCTATGACGATTCCAAAAGAAAATCATCCACGTAGCTATGCCATCATGGATGATTCATCATTCACCATATATACCTTCGCTGATGAAGTTTATATGCAAATACATTTTTGAGTGAAGTCTACTTCACTTTTTTTATTCATGTCTTAAAGCTTCAATTGGATCCAAATTCGATGCCTTATAAGATGGTAAGATACCAAAGATAATCCCTATTAACATAGAGAAGATTACTGCGAATAAAGTCGCTGGTACATTAATCGCAACTGGTGTTCCATTTAACCTTGAAATAACCTGTGCTAGGATAATACCTAAAATTACACCAAGAACACCACCAGTAGAGCTCAATACAACAGCTTCGGTTAAAAATTGCGATAAGATATATTTACGCTTTGCTCCAATTGCCTTTTTTAATCCGATTTCGTTTGTTCTCTCTGTTACTGATACGAGCATAATATTCATTACGCCTATACCACCTACAAGTAAGGAAATACCTGCAATCCAAATCAACATCGTATTTGTGCTTTGGGATAATTGTTGAATATCTTTAGCTTGTTGCAATAAGTCTTGTGATTTATATTTCACCGTATCATTTGAAAAGGAATTCAAAATATCTTCAGCTGATTTACCAACATTTGTCATTGCTTCTGTAGAATCACAACGAATCACAACATGCTGTGGTTCGTCATATTGATACAATAATGACCATTCTGTATCCGGTATATAAATCTTTCCTGATGCATCTTGGCGATATGTATAATAATCTTCAATACTGTTAATCGTTGGTTCAAACTTTTCTTTTTCTGTTACGATACCAATTACAGTAAATGGTTCACCTTTTATTTCAATTGTTTTTCCTACTGCATTTTCATCTTGGAATAAAGATTGTTTACTATTTTCATCTAGCAAACATAATTTATTAAAATCCTTTTTATCACGTTCATTAAACCCTCTACCTAATTTCACTGTTAGACCAGAGGCATCTAGATAGTATTCATCAATGCCCATAACAGAGCCACCAGAAAGAGAATTGCTCAAATGATAAACACCATCATATTCCTGTCTTGTACGGAAGAAAGATACGTTTTCTGCATGTTCAATTTCAAGCATCTTTTCGCGATCTTTTTCTCCTAATACAGGTACATTTTTAGGATTACCACTATAGAAATCATAATCCCAGTCCCCTTGTGATAATTTAATCACTACATTATTCACACCAGAACCAATTAAATTCTTTTGAATCTGTTCATTGGTACCTTGTATGGTAGAAACAATCGCGATAATTGCCGCAATACCAATAATGATACCAAGCATTGTTAAGAAAGATCTTAACTTATGCGCAAATATTCCTTTAAAGGAAAGTCGTATATTTTCAAACATTAGTAAAACATACCTCCTTCCTCTGCTTGTATTGTTTTCACTCCTTCAATAGCGCCATCACCATAAGGAAAGGCAATGGAATCTTCTAAGGTTAAACCTTCTAATATTTCTACTGTTTCACCCCAAAGTACCCTACCTGTTTTAATATATTGTTTCTTTAATACACCATCTTCATCTTTCATGACATATTTGCCTTGATTATCTTCGCGTATATAAGAACGTTCAATATATAGTAAATCTGTTTCTACTTCAGATCTATCTAAACGTAATTCTAAATAACTATATTCTGG
>JAFVFM010000308.1 GCA_017475415.1 Solobacterium sp. | reverse complement strand
CCAAGTGTTGTAATGAAAAAAATGCTAAATGATGGAGTTATCTCAAAAAGTGACTATAACAAATTAAGAAAGGGAAAGAAAAAATGATTATTGGAAATAAAGATACATTCGGATTCGAGATAAAAAAAGAGTCAGAGAGTGAGCACACAAGCAAATTAACTGTATTTGCAAATGGCAAGAATATATGCGAATACATTGATTCAAATGGTAATAAAAGAAAAAACATCTTTTGGGATAATGATGAACTGATTTCTTATTTGAATGATACGATTAATTTTTTCTATGAGAATGACCCTTTTCCTGTACAATGTCGAGGAGATTATGCAGCAGAATTAGATAATAATGCTAGGGATTTCGATTCTGAAAACGAAGATGAACTAGATAGTTATTTTGATAAACTTAATGACTGGTCATATAAACATTCATGGAGGCATGCAAGAAGTGGAGCTATTGTTCCAGATTTGTTGTTCCGAGTAATTGATAATCAAATGGAAATATCTTGGTGGACAGATTATTCAGATGAAGGTCTATCATTCACAAATAGTAGAGGATTTATACTAGTTGAAAAAAACAAATATATAGAAATTATTTCCAATCTATTCGATGCTTACAACGATATGTGGAAATAAACGAGTGCTTTAACAAAAGTAATCATTTAATTCGATATTCATGTGTAATCGAAGTATGGAAAAATATTTATTCCGCCTTTATATAACCCTTACTTTAAAAAGAATAAAGGGCAATGTTTATTGCATGACATCGTGATACTTGATCTGTTCGGTCATCTTATATTAATGCTATTGAGTTCTGTAATAGCGGATGCTTTTTACCTTTCCTTCACTTTTTAGTTCAGTCGATTCTACTAGCTTCCTCAATGCTCTCTTACCAGATCTTAAGCTCGGTGAAGGAAATAGGTCCCATATATCCTACTTTGTGAAACTGCAGGTTATATTTTATGCAGCTATTCTTACTGTATAAAGATCTGATTGCTTAGTTTCTACCAATGCAAATCTGTCTTCAAAATTTTTGTATGCTACAAGGATTGTACCAAGTAGGTATTTGATAAATGGTATTGGATTGTTGAATCCTTGATGCCATCCGATTTAAGAAATGCCTATGGCACTGTAATACAGATTGTGATATTTCCCTTTGATTCAGGAAAAAAGAGTCATATAAGTTAATTAGAGGAAATATTAGTGTTGTAGAATAAAAGAAGATGATTTCATACTATATGATTATGTTTATTTTGGTCTGTTTTTAAGATGTGTGATGTATGGTATACTATTGAGGATGGAGAATACTATGCAAGAGAATAAACGCGTTATTTTAATTAGTGGTATGTCAGGTGCAGGGAAGAGTACTGCATCAAGAATTCTAGAAGATATGGGTTATTTAGTCATTGATAATTATCCTATTCAATTAGTAGAGAATTTAGTGGATATGATTAATACATCCATGGATCCTCGCTATAGCCATATCGCTTTAACAACTTCGGCTATAGATTTTCTGGGATTTTTGAATTTATTGAAAGGCTTAGATACACAGGCTGAAGTATTGTTTTTAGATGCGAGTGATCAAGTTTTATTGAGTCGCTATAAGAGTACAAGAAGATTACATCCTTTATTGTTAAGTAATGCAGCGAAAACGTTAGAAGAAGCGATTAGTGAAGAAAGACAAATGTTTTCTAAGATTATTAACAATACCTTTGTGACAATCGATACAACATTCACAAATGAAAAGAATGTGCGTACTAAGTTAGAACAATATTTTTCTAAGAATAGCCGTACAACATTTACATTATCCTTTGTATCCTTTGGCTTTAAATATGGTGTTCCTTTAGATGCCGATTTAATGATTGATGTGCGTTTCTTACCGAATCCATTTTGGGATGAGGAATTAAGAAAGTATTCTGGTAATGATGATAATGTATATCATTATGTAATTGATAAAGAAGAAACAAAGGAATTCTTAAAACGATTTATTGCCTTTACGGATTATGCCTTTAAGGAATATGAACGAGAAGGTAAGAATCATTTCACGGTAGCGATAGGTTGTACGGGTGGGCAACATAGAAGTGTAGCCATTACCAATTATCTATATGATTATTATCAAGATAAATTCAATTGTTTTAAAGAACATAGAGACGAGAAGGAATGGATTCATGAGTAAAAAGATTGTGGTTATTGGGGGTGGGCATGGCCAATCAGCAATCTGTAGAGGAATCAAAAATATTGATGATGTAGATATTACAGCGATTGTAACAGTTGCGGATGATGGTGGTAGTACAGGCCGCCTACGTAAGAAATTTCATATCCCAGCAATGGGGGATATACGTAATGTAATGATTTCACTTGCGGAAAGTGAGAGTTTAATGAGCAATCTAATGGATTATCGTTTTGACGATGAAGATGGTAGTGAAGAGGACGTAGCAGGGCATAATTTAGGAAATCTTGTCTTAACTGCTCTGACCCAACAAACAGGCTCCTTTATGCAAGCGATACAGGAAGTAGAAAAGATATTAAAGGTTAAGGGTACAATTGTACCAGCTACTACGCAAGTAATTACTTTATTTGCGCGTATGGAAGATGGTGTAATCGTAAAAGGCGAAGCCAATATTCCGGAATCTGGCAATCGTATACAAGAAGTATTTTATGAAGTGCCTGTTAAGGCTACACCAGAAGCCATTAAGGCAATAACAGAAGCGGATTTAATTTTATATGGAATAGGTTCGGTATATACAAGTATTTTGCCAAATACCATCATACCGGAAATTAAACATGCTTTAACAGTAGCTAAGGCTAAGAAATATTATTTATGTAATGCGATGACACAACCTGGTGAAACAGATAATTATAGTGTAGAAGATCATGTGAATGCATTGATTCGCCATGGCTGTGATTTAGATAGTGTAATTGTGGCGAGTGATCGCATACCAACCGAATGTGTTGTGAAATATAACCGCCAAGGTAGTATACCGGTTGTTTTAAAACAAGAAAATCATTCTTATGGCATTATAAGTGCAAGTTTGTTGGATTTCAGTCATAATTTAGTACGTCATGATTCAAATAAAATAGGGGAATTAGTAAAGAGTTTATTGAAGGAGTAAGATGTCATTTGCCTCAGAAGTAAAACAAGAAGTAGCACAAAAGGTTATGCAGGGTAATGATGCAAGAGCAGAATTATCCGCTTTAGTGCAACTTTGTTCATCATTATCGCTATCTTCACATGGTTTATCTTTGCGCATTAGTGTAGAAAATTCTGCTGTAGCTAGAAGGATTTTTTCTTTATTAAAAGAGCGTTATGAAGTAAATCTAGAGATGTTTGTAAAAAAGAAAATGAATCTCAAGAAGAATAGTATTTATGGCATTGAAGTATATGATGATGTAAAGGATATTTTGACGGATTTAGGTATATATAGTTCGCGTGGCTTACGTGATACACCATTAAAAACAATAGTACAAACAGATAATAATGCACGTGCATATCTAGCTGGTTGTTTCTTAGCAAGTGGTAGTGTGAATTCACCAGAAAAAACACATTATCATTTGGAATTGAGTACGAATACAGAAGAACATGCGCAATTTATGATTGATTTATTAGCGCGTTTTTATATCGTGGGAAAATGTATTGAAAGAAGAAATAAATATGTTGTTTATGTAAAAACAGCAGAGAAGATAGCTGATTTTTTACGTATTATAGAAGCTGAACAATCCTTATTTACTTATGAGGATATACGTTTAGCTAGAGATTTTAACAATTCTCTTCGTCGTATTACGAATATGGAAGTGGCAAATGAAATGAAAACACAGGCTGCTAGTAAGAAGCAATTAGAAGATATTCGTATATTAAGAGAATATGGGCGTGTGGATAAATTGGATGAGAAATTGAAGGAAGTGATTCTATTAAGAGAGGAATTTGAAGAAGCTTCTCTACAAGAATTAGCTGCTATTTATGAGGAAAGAAGTGGTAATGTTGTATCAAAATCAGGAATGAAACATCGCTTTAATCGTATTCATGAATTAGCAGAAAAGATAAAGAAATAGGTGACGATATGATAGAAAAGGCAACAGAAGATAGAATTGGGGAAATCAGGCAAATATGGAGGTTGTGTTTTCCTTTAGAGGATCCTCGTTATACAGAATTCTTTTTTAAATATATTTTCAAAGTAGAGAATTGTTTTGTGAATATACAGGAAGATAAGATAGTATCGGTTATTTTACGTAATCCACGTACAATTATGTTCAATGATCGTGTACTAGCGACGAGTATGTTAGTGGGGGCAGCTACCTTACCTAGTGAACAAAACAAAGGCTATATGACTTCCTTAATGCATACTGTCTTAGATGCATGTGAGAATTCAGAATTAATTACTTTAATTCAAACTGAAACACCAGATCTATATGAGCCTTTTGGTTTCCGTACAATTTATAAAAGACAAGATTATACCCTTGAAAGAAAAGATTTAAAACAGATTACTAACTTTGGTTGTGCATATGAACCTAGTGCAATTGATTTATTAAAAGTTTATTCAGCCTTTATTATGCGCTTTAATGGCTTTTATCCTCGTGATTTAGAATATTTCAATTTATATAAAAAGCAGATGGTAGCAGTAGGAGGTAAGATTGTTGCCTATTATGATGAGAAAAATCGCATTCGTGGTTATGCAGTCATGATTCCACAAGGTAATGAATTGCGTGTCGAAGAGCTGGTATATTTAGATTCTATGGCTTTAATGAAATTGGTTAATGCAGCCTTACAAGAAAGGCGTAAGGTACATTTATTGGTTTCTGAAGCAGAGGACTTCCGTACCTTCTTCCCAAATGCAGAAGTAAAAAAATATTCTTCTACAATGGTTAGATTAAATGATGCGAATTTATTTAGTCGGGTATTTAATAAGAAAGTAACAACAGTAGAAGAAGCTTTTGCGTTAACGCATAAACCATTAAATTTAAATGAATGGGAATGATGGAGCGAATTGAGATACTCCATCTTTTTTGTGCAACGGACGTGAAAGTCACTTGGAAAAGTGTGTTTTGGCTAATTCCATAATGAAAATAGGCAATTTGCCAAAACTAGGTGAATATCATATTGTGGTAATAGAGAATTACATTATCTTTTTATCTTTCTTTCCTTCTGAAATAACTATTCCTCTGATTGAACATTCTTTTTAACTATGTCATATACTTTGGCATAGTTTTCATTTCTCTCATGTTTTAGTATAGATTCAATTTCTTGATAAGCGATTGGATCATTGAATAAATCTACAACATATGGTGCATATCGTGTTCCACTATAATCTTTCATTTCGGAAACAATTTCTTTGAAGCTCTTCGCAGTTTTATAACTTCTACCAATACTATCTGTTGCAGCATCTATACAATCCGCTACGCAAGCAGTGTCGATAAAAATAGCTTCTTCTAAATCTTTATAGGATTCTTCTGGATAGCCGCTTGTTTCATTGAAATAACGATGATGGTATTTCGCTATGTTTTGGTAGGCTTTTGTTTCTTCGTGTTGAGAAAGAATATAGGCACCTACTTCTGGATGCTTCATAATCAAAGAGAATTCCTCTTTATAAAGGGATCGTCCATAAGTCATAATAAATTCCAATACATAGATTTTTCCTATATCATGACACAATGCAGAACGATAGGCGAAATCTAAGATATCCTTCTTATGTTTCTTTACTTCATCTATATTTTTATAGTTGTTAAAACCAATATATAATTCAGGATGCTTTTTAAGTAGATGTTTGGTTAAGGATCTGTTGATGCTAGCCATTGTTAAACTATGTACATATGTAGGTGGATGGAAAGCGGAAATGACGGTTAATAAAAGATCTAGGAATTCATCTTTTTTGTGAATATCTACATATTTGTATAAGAATAATGTTAAAAAGGAAATCGTTAAGGTAAAGCTACCCGTTTTAGGAACACTAAATAGATAATGAATAATATCTTTAT
>JAFVFM010000307.1 GCA_017475415.1 Solobacterium sp. | reverse complement strand
TGGTGACGATGATGTAGAAAAGATATTAGATGTAATTATTCATCCACAAGGTAAAACTTTAGCGATTAATGGAATAGCGATACAAAAGGTATCGGATTTCATTGGTAAATTAAATGTCATTTTATTTTCACCGGATGACTTATTTATCTTCAATGATCAACCAAAAGAAAGAAGAAGATGGATAGATCAAGAAATAGCTAAGATTAATCCTACTTATGTAAAACATCTCAATTTATTGAAATCTATTCTAAAAGAAAGAAATAGCTTATTAAAAAGAGAAAGAATAGATGCAATGTATTATGACATTCTTACAGAAAGAATGATTGAACATTAAGAATATATTATTGAAAAAAGAGCAGAAATGATTCATGTATTGAATCAATATATGAGCGAGATATATGAATCTATAGCTAAAGAAAAAAAGGAGATTATTCTAGAATATAAATGTTGTATACATGATTTACATAATAAGAAAGAATCCTTAATTGATATGCATAAAGCTTCACGTCAAAAAGATTTTGATTATCGTAATAGCAGTGAAGGAATTCATCGTGAAGATTATATATATTATATGAACGATGATCTTGTTGTAAATTGTGCATCACAAGGTCAAAAGAGGATGATTATTCTTTCTTTTAAATTAGCTTTGGCTAAATATATTAAACATATTAGTGGTAAAGAAGCAATCTTTCTATTAGATGATGTAATGAGTGAATTAGATGAAAATCATCGCAATGCATTATTAAATCAATTAATTAAAAATAATCAATGCATTATCACGACAACAGAAAAGTTAAATATACCAAATATGGCTATATATAGAGTGAATGATGGTGAGATTACAGGAGGTAAAAAATGAGTGAAGAAAAGAATAAAAATGAAGAAATGAAATTAAATGAAGAATTGGATATTACTGTAACTCATGAATATAGTGACTCTGATATTCAAGTATTGGATGGACTTGAAGCTGTAAGAAAAAGACCAGGTATGTATATAGCTTCAACATCAGTTAAAGGTTTACATCATTTAGTATGGGAAATTGTAGACAATGGTATAGATGAAGCTATGGCTGGTTATGCTACAACAATAAAAGTAATTGTAGATAAAGATAATGTCATTACTGTTGAAGATGATGGTCGTGGTATGCCTACAGGTATAAATGAAAAAACAGGTAAATCTACTATTGAAACGATTTTTACTGTCTTACATGCAGGTGGTAAGTTTGGTGGAGGAGCTTATAAGGTATCTGGTGGTTTACATGGTGTAGGTGCTAGTGTTGTAAACGCCTTATCTGAATGGCTAGATGTTTCTGTTTATCATGATGGTAAAGAATATTATGTTAAATTCGTAAATGGTGGTAATGTAGTGGAACCATTAAAAATGATTGGTAGTTGTGATTCTGCTAAACATGGTTCTAAAGTAAGATTTAAAGCAGATCCTACTATTTTTACCGAAACAACGATTTACGAACATGACACATTAAGAGATCGTTTAAGACAATTAGCCTTCTTAAATAAAGGAATACGCTTAGAATTCTTTGATGAACGTGAGGAAGAGGAAAAGAAAAAACATTATGTTTTTCAATTCGCAGGTGGATTAAAGGAATATGTACAATATTTAAATAAAAATCGTACGAGTATTCATGAAGATGTTATCTATTCTGAAGGTCATGAAAATGGAATTCAAGTAGAAGTGGCTTGTCAATATAATGATGGTTATAATCCTAATGTATATACTTTCTGTAATAACATTAATACTGTTGAAGGTGGTACACATGAAGAAGGTTTCCGTTTAGCTTTAAATAGAGTAATTAATAAATATGCAAGAGATAATAATTTCTTAAAAGAAAAGGATGATAATTTAACAAGTGATGACTGTAAAGAAGGTATTACAGCAATTATTTCTGTTAAACATCCAGATCCTCAATATGAGGGACAAACGAAAACAAAATTAGGTAATACAGAAGTAAGAAAGACAGTATCCTCTATTTTTGGAGCACAATTAGAACGCTTCTTAATGGAAAATCCTGATCAAGCTAAGATTATTATTGAAAAGGCTTCTCTAGCTTCTCAAGCGAGAATGGCAGCGAAGAAGGCACGTGAAGCAACTAGACGTAAATCAGCTTTAGAAATCAGTGCTCTTCCTGGTAAATTAAAGGATTGTTTAAGTAAAGACGCTTCCATTAGTGAAATTTATATAGTCGAAGGTAATTCAGCTGGTGGTTCTGCTCAAAAAGGTAGAGATTCTCATTTTCAAGCAATTCTACCTTTAAGAGGTAAGATTTTAAATGTTGAAAAAGCTAGACAACATCGTATCTTTGAAAATGCAGAAATAAGATCTATGATTACTGCTTTTGGTTGTGGAATCCTAGATGAAATTGATGTAAGTAAATTAAGATATCATAAAATTGTTATTATGACTGATGCTGATGTCGATGGAGCGCACATTCGTACCCTATTATTAACATTCTTCTATCGTTATTTACGTCCTGTTTTAGAAGGTGGATATATTTATATTGCTCAACCTCCTCTTTATAAAGTTCAAAAAGGACAGGCTGTTCGTTATGCCTATACGGATAAACAATTAGAGGAAATCAAAGCAGAAATGGGAGACAGAATAGCAATCCAGAGATATAAAGGTTTGGGTGAAATGGATGCGGAACAGTTGTGGGAAACAACTATGAATCCAGAAAATAGAACACTCATCCGTGTAAATATAGGTGATGCTGAAGCAGCGGATCAAAACTTTAGTATGTTAATGGGTGAAGAAGTAGAACCACGTAAGAATTTTATTGTAGAAAATGCTCACTTTGTTGAGAATTTGGATATTTAAGGAGGTGAAAGTATATGGGATTAGATGATTTCATGGAATTTGATGAAGATAATTTCGATCCGGGGCATATAACCGAAACCGACTTATCCAAAGAAATTAGAAGAGACTTCTTAGATTATTCAATGTCTGTTATTGTGGCACGTGCCCTTCCAGATGTTCGAGATGGTTTAAAGCCAGTTCAAAGAAGAATTCTTTTCGCAATGAGCGAATTAAGTAACTGGCCAGATAAGCCACATAGAAAATGTGCTCGTATCGTTGGTGATACTATGGGTAAATATCACCCTCATGGTGATAGTTCTATTTATGGTGCTTTAGTCTATATGGCTCAAACATGGAATATGAGAGAAATTCTCGTTGACGGGCATGGTAACTTCGGTTCAGAAGATGGTGATGATCCTGCAGCAATGCGTTATACAGAAGCTAGATTATCTAAAATCGCTGTAGAAATGCTAAGAGACTTAGATAAAGATACAGTGGATATGGAAGATAACTTCGATGCTACAGAAAAAGAACCAACTGTATTACCTTCTCGTTTTCCTAATTTAATCGTTAATGGTTCCTATGGTATAGCAGTTGGTATGGCTACGAATGTAGCACCACATAATCTAGATGAAACTATTGATGGCATTATCGCTGTAATGGATAATCCTGAAATTACAACGACAGAATTAATGCAATATATTAAAGGACCTGACTTCCCTACTGGTGGTTATATCATTGGTAGAAGCGGTATTCGTCAATCTTTTGAAACTGGTCGGGGCACGATTATTATGCGTGGTAAGACGACAATTGAAGAATTACCTAATGGTAAATCTAGAATTATTATTTATGAAATACCATATATGGTGAATAAAGCTGCAATGGTAGAAAGAATTGCGACTTTATCTAGAGATAAAATCATTGAAGGTATAACAGATTTACAAGATGTTTCCAATATGGATGGTATCCGTGTTGTGATTGAATTACGTAAAGATGTTCAACCAGAAGTCATCTTAAATCAATTGTATAAGCTTACTCCTCTTCAATCTAACTTTTCAGTAAACAATGTCGTTTTATTTGATGGTGTTCCTCGTCAAGCAAGTATGAAGGATTTAATGAATGGTTATTTAACCTTCCAAAGACAAGTTATTGTAAGAAGAACACAATATGATTTAATGAAAGCGAAAGATAGAGCACATATATTAGAAGGCTTACGTATCGCTGTAGATAATTTAGATGAAGTTATTCATACTATTCGTGATTCTAAGGATACTCAAACTGCACAAATCAATTTGATGGAAAAATTTGGATTGGATGAGATACAAGCGAAAGCTATCTTAGATATGCAATTTAGAAGATTAACTGGCTTGGAAAGAGAAAAAATCGAAAATGAATATCAAGAATTACTCATTACAATCGCTGATTTAGAAGATATCTTAGCTAATCCTTATCGTGTAAATCAAATCATTCGTGAAGAATTAACAGAAATAAAAGCGAAATATGGTGATGCTAGAAGAAGTGAAATCATAGATGCAACAGCAGATGTAGAAGATGAAGATTTAATTCCTGTACAAAATGTAGTCATTTCTCTTTCTACTAATGGTTATATTAAGAGAATGACAACAGATAACTATCGTGTACAAAACCGTGGTGGTAAAGGAATTAAGGGTATGACATTAAATGAAGATGACGCTACCGATTTATTCATTTCTATGTCTACGCATGATCATTTATTAGCCTTTACGAATACTGGTAGAGTCTTCCGTATGAAAGGATATAATGTTCCAGAATATGCAAGAACGGCTAAGGGTATCCCTGTTGTAAATCTTATGCAGATGAGTCGTGATGAAAAAATAAGAGCTTTAGTTCCTTATTCTAATGATGATAACGCTAAATTCTTATGTTTTGCGACTAAATCAGGACTAGTAAAACGAACAAGTATTGATGAATTCTATAATATTAATCGTAATGGTAAGATTGCGATTAAGTTAAATGAGGATGATGAATTAGCCTTTGTAAAAGGAACAGATGGTGAATCAGAAATTCTTCTTGCAGGATCAAATGGTAAAACTGTTCGTTTTAAGGAAAGCTTAGTCCGCCCTTCTGGTAGAAGCGCACGTGGTGTAAAAGGCTTTAATGTAGATGGTGGTGTTGTCATTGGTATGGCAACAAGTGCTGAAGGTAAATATATCCTTACTATTACAGAAAAAGGATATGGTAAGAAATCCCCTATTGATGAATATCGTATTACAGGTAGAGGTTCTAAAGGTGTTAAAGCTGTAAATATTACAGAAAAAACAGGTAATTTAGTTTGTATGAAGGCTGTTGATGGTGATGAAGACTGCATGATTATGACAGACTCAGGCATCATTATTCGTATCAGTCTAAATCAAGTTCCTGTTCATGGTAGAGCAACACAAGGTGTACGTGTCATCAATGTTAAAGATGATCAAAAAGTATCTACTGTTGCCGTATTAGATCCTGAAGAACAAGAGGAAAGCAATAATGAATCAATAACTGAAGGTTCAATTATTGAACAAGAAGAAAATACTATCGATAATTCAGAGATTACAAATAATGAAGAAGAAACAGGAAAGGAAGATACTAATTAGTGTCTTCTTTTTTTGAAGATAGAACATTAATGAAAGATGATTTTAATTCGTTTATATTAGACATCGCTTTGATTATAGCATGTTAGGAGTAAGTAAAAATGGATAAATCTACTACAAAAAAACTCGAAGAAGTTTTATTAAATTTGGATCATCAAAAAGAATTAGATAACTACATTAATGATGAAAATAATATGATTGCATATAATCTAGTAGCTGATTATTTAAATGATTTTTTCAAGAATAAAGATATTAGCTCTTTGTTTAAGAAAAGTGAAATTGATAGAACCTACGCTTATCAAATACTAAATGGTACTAAGCCAAACCCAGGTAGAGATAAGATTATTAAATTATGTATAGCTGGTGAATTATCTGTAAAAGAAACAACACGAGCTTTAGAAATTGCTAAAGCTGGTATTTTATATCCTAGAGAAAAAAGAGATGCAATTATTCTCTTTGCGATAAACAATAAATTGAGTGTGCAGGATACAAATATGCTATTAGATTCATATGATTTAGATATCTTAAATTAATATCTATATTATATGTATCTATTTCCTGGGAAATAAAAAACACGCATAAAACATGCGTGCATGGCTACAGTGACTATCAGAAATTAAATCCAATATTTGATATTTATTTTTTATTTGTAGTTTTTTTCTTCTTAGCTTTCTTCATGTCATTTTCAATTAGTTGTGTAAGATATTGCTTTACACTCTCTTGGCTCTCTAACCAACTAATGATTTCTTGTTCACTCCACATATTAAAGCGAACAGAAAAAGAACGATAGTTTAATCGATTATATTCGTTGTTGTACTCTAGTTTTTGTTTGTATTTTGATTTTGCCATAATTACCTCATCCTTCTACAATATATCTAAAACATTCATGCATGTAAATAGCATTTGACAAATTTATAATTCAATGCTTAAATTTTTATATCTCGGTGAGAGGAAAATAGTAATCCAATTGTTATAAAGAACAGAAAGATAGTGGATGATGGAAACTATCATAATAATGGGTGAATCCATTCCTTGAGTGAAATTAATCATTTCCGGTGAAACCGTTATCTTCAAATAAAGTGATAAAAATGTTTCACGTGAAACATTTTTATAAGTAGGGTGGCACCGCGAGTAATCGCCCCTTAAATGGTGTTTTTTTATTTAGGAGGAAATATGATAAGTATTCAATTAGTTAGAGAAAATCCTGAATTTGTTAAAGAAAATATGAAGAAAAAGTTTCAGGATGAAAAATTGCCTTTAGTTGATGAAGTGTTAAAATTTGACGAAGAAGTTCGTGCTAATAAAACTAAAGGTGACCAACTCAGAGCAGAACGTAATCGCATCTCTAAAGAAATTGGTTTATTAATGAGAGATGGAAAAAAAGAGGAAGCAGAACAAGTTAAAGCTGAAGTAACAAAGATTGGTGAAGAAATTGAATCTTTGGAAGCTAGAGAAAGTGAACTTAATGAAGAAATCAAAAAAAGAATGATGGTTATTCCAAATATTATTGATCCATCTGTTCCTATTGGTAAGGATGATTCTGAAAATGTGGAAATAGAAAAATATGGTGAACCTATCGTTCCTGAATATGAAATTCCATACCATACAGATATTTTAGAAGAATTAGATGGTATTGATTTAGATTCTTCAGGTAGAACAAGCGGTAATGGTTTCTATTATTTAAAAGGAGATATTGCTAGATTACATTCTTCTATTCTTGCGTATGCAAGAGACTTCATGATTAATCGTGGCTTTACATACTTTATCCCTCCATTCATGATTCATGGAAGTGTTGTTGAAGGGGTAATGAGCTTTAAAGAAATGGAAAACATGATGTATAAGATTGAAGGGGAAGATTTATATTTAATCGGAACATCTGAGCATTCTATGGTGGGTCGCTTTATTGATCAGATTATGAAAAAGGAAGATTTACCATATACAATGACAAGTTATAGCCCATGTTTCAGAAAAGAAGTCGGTGCACATGGTATTGAAGAACGTGGATTGTATAGAGTACACCAATTTGAAAAACAAGAAATGGTTGTTATCTGTGAACCAGAAGATTCGCCATATTGGTATGATCAACTTTGGAAGAATAGTGTTGACTTCTTTAGAACATTGGATATTCCGGTAAGAACATTAGAATGCTGTTCTGGTGATTTGGCGGATCTTAAAGTGAAGAGCTGTGATGTTGAAGCGTGGTCTCCTCGCCAAAAGAAATATTTTGAAGTAGGTAGCTGCTCAAATCTTGGTGATGCTCAAGCTCGTAGACTAAGTATTCGTGTTAAAGGAGAAAAGGGGAACTACTTCCCTCACACATTAAATAATACAGTAGTAGCTCCACCTAGAATGCTAATTGCATTCATTGAAAACAATCTAAATGAAGATGGAAGTCTTCGTATTCCTGAAGCATTGAGGCCTTACATGGGTGGACAAGAAGTAATTACGGTACCAGAAAAGAAGAAAAACTTCTAATTGTTTCACGTGAAACAATTTATAAAAGAACTGTAAAAGTTAAGAACAAAACTGAATACAGTTCTTTTTTTGTATATCTATTAATCCGGATTATTTGGGTGATACCTAAAATTGGAAGAGAAAAACATCAATTTCAGAGGCATTATAGAAATTGAATGATAAAAACAGAAAATAAAGAAAACCGGAAAGAAATAATGAAACAGGGTAGTAAGCAATACATATAATTAAGAGTTTATTAGATTCAAAAGATAATCCAAAAAATTCTTTGATTCAAAATGATGTAACAAAAAAGCTTAGTGTAAGATAAAGTTTATATATAATCGGATGGAAAACTATTCATGAAAGCGAAAAAGAGAAAGAAGATAATAGTGAGGATAATATTGTTGAAATCCAAGTTTAGAAGTAATAAAAAAATGAATAAATTTTTAGGATGATGAAAGCTGATAAAGTAAAAGAGAGTTTAGATATATCAATTATTGATCACAAATCACCCAAAGCAGCAAAAAAATTCCGTTTTCCTTTGCTTTTTGCCTTGTGGAGCAGTACAACCTTGATCTATCCTCCTGGGTGCGTACATAGAAATGCTCTACAAGTTTACAGCTTGCAGGGCGTTGTAGAAGATATCACTTATTTACAGCAGAGAAATCTGGTTCTCCATTTTCAATGATTTGAAGGATCAACTCCGCAGTAGAGTGACTAATTTCATTCGCCTCACTATTAGCTCCAAAGCATTCAACATATACTCTTGTGTCTCCAATCTTGAATGCGCCGAAAAAGATTGCAAGCTGTTCTCCTCTGCTATTGGGTTTGGTAATGTAGTATCCCGTAGTGACAGGAACACCGGCTACCGAAGACGCTGTTTCATTTCCTGCTATGACCACATCGTTGACAGGAAAACCGTCCTGAGCATATATCACTGATGCGTTACCAATCTTTCCTTCGACACGAAGCAACGCACTGGTTTCATCACGGAATGTTCCGATTGCAGACCTTGATACAGTACTTGCGGGGGAAAAGTATTTCTAATTCTGTATCCGTCAAATCTCTTGATGTGACTGGATAATCTATCTCAAAACCGGCTTCGCTAATGTTTCAGTTGCTGAAAACGATGGAGTCGCCATTTCTAAGTTTTACTATGTAATCTTTTGAACCAAACCACACCAAATTACCACCTAAAATTCCAATTACAGCAATCAAGAGTGCCATGCAAGCAACAGCAAGAATCAGCCTTTTCTTAGTTCTTGATATATAGTTCTCCTTATCCTTTCTGTTTCGAACAGAACGGTTCCGCTCCAGTATCGCAGAAAGCATGCGTTCATCTGCAGAATCGCATGGTTCGATTTTGTTCCATGAAACAATGATCTTATCGTCTTCATTAAAATCGTCACCTAACCTTTCTCTGAGGATGGCACGAGCCTCGTGCAAATAATTGCGGATTGTCGATTGTGGCTTTTTCAGGATTCCGGAGATCTCTACGCTGGTATATCCCTCATAGTAATGCAGATAAATTACAGCTTTGTATTTTATAGGAAGAGCCATGACCACCCGAAAAACATCATCTGTCTCGATTTCTTCCGAACTTTGTAGATCATGGAATTTCTCTAGATTCTCTCGTCTGCGCCACCAGTGCCGCAGAACATCTTTGCATATGTTTGCAGCGGTTCGGATAAGACAAGCCTTTTCATGTTCTTCGTTCTTAAAAGCAGGTCCGCTCTTTATGAGATGAAAGAATGTATCCTGAACTGCATCCTCAGTATCAGCGGGATTCTTCGTGTATACAAAGAAGACGAGATATACCGTTTTGCAGTGGCGCATGTAAATTTCCGCAATCTCTTTGTCCGTACGCAACAAAGACTTTGACATCTCGCTGTGCCCTCCTTTCACTATTAATACGATTGAAAGTGCCAAAGCGTCGGAGAATAGCATATTTTTTTTTGGGATTATAACACATGCTGCAATAGGAGTCCTTTTAGGTAATAGCAGCGGGGATTGCTCCCCATTACCGATACTTTATACGAAAGAATGATAAATTGATGATGTAAAAAGTAATAATATGAATATATTGGATTAAAAAATATAAATGTTTCACGTGAAACAATTGAAAAAATATCGTAAAAGTAGTTGTGTTATCGTAAAAGTAAATATATAATATCAACGGTACAGCAAGCATGCATAGAACTTGGTCAGGACCGGAAGGTAGCAGCCATACAAGCCTCTGCCTGTGTGTACCATTTTTTATACCTATGACAAAAGATAAATATTATTTTATGAGAGAAGCTTTGAAAGAAGCAGAGAAGGCGACAAAAAAAGATGAAGTT
>JAFVFM010000306.1 GCA_017475415.1 Solobacterium sp. | reverse complement strand
ATTCTTGTTTAGGACCTAAATCAATCATACCTGGTGTGACAATAAAACGCTTATTTGGCATCATTTCCAATACATTTAAAGCCATAGCTGAACCAACCGGATTAGAATTGAAGGCATCATCAATAAAGCGACGACGATTAATGATTTTTAATTCCAAACGATGCTCTACCTGCTTCATTGTTTTTACAGCACGTTGTATCGTTTCCCAAGGAATATTTAATTCTCTAGCAACCGCAACAGCAGAAAGAATATTTAATATATTCAATTCACCTAGTAATTTAGTTCCCATTGGAATTTGTTCATCTTTATACACTACAGTAAACTCTGACCCATTTTGGGTATAGCGAATATCCTTTGCTCGGTAATCTGCTTTTTCATTTTGTATACCATAGCTAACAATTTTAGCATTCTTATTATGAATGGAATAACTTTGAATAAATTCATTATCCATATTAATTACCCCAATACCACCTTCCTCTAATCGTTCAATCATTTGCATCTTTTCCTTTGTGATATTCTCTTGACTTAAGAAAGTTTGTAGATGCTGTGGACCAATTGACGTTACAACACCGATATTAGGATGAACAAGTTCAACGAGTTCAGTAATATCCCCTACTTTATCCGCCCCCATTTCACAAATAAAAACTTGATGTATAGGTTTTAACAATTCACGAATTGTAATGGTAATTCCATTAGGTGTGTTATCAGAAGCTGGTGTCATTAAGGAATTAAACTGTTCGCTTAATACCGCTTGAATAATATTCTTCGTTGTCGTTTTACCATAACTACCGGTAATACCTACCTTAATTAAATCTCTATGGCTTTCTAGTATCTCTTTAGCTTCATTTTGGTATGACTTACGAATGTTTGCTTCAATTGGCTCTGTTATGAAACCTAAAGGATAAATCATTAACCAAGGTAAAATAACAATACATAGCGGAATAAACCATATTGGCGAAAGCAAAATTATACAAAGAAGCAGTAAAGGGACATAAATCATGAATTGTCTTTTTACTCTAGCAGTAATCACTAATGGCTTAATATAATTCTTCTTTTTCTCGCTTATATAATACAAATACGCCATACATAATAAAAGAATAGATAAAAAAATCACTCTGATATTTCCTGATGGCAAAAATGGTATTATAAAGAACAAAGATGCTATATTATCTGCCAGTTCAAAACGAAAAGATTTAAGCCACTCTGTATATCTAGTTAATTCATAACGATTTTGTTGGAACATATGCAAAGCATGTTTAGCAGGAAAGAAAATAGCTAAACAAGAAAATATTGCGATACAAATCTTTATCATCTTAATTCTTATCCTTTTCTAAAAAAACATCTAAAACACGATTGAAGCGATCTGGTTGATGCCAATAGGCAAAGTGATCATCTCCTTCAAATATAGCTAGACCAGCATCAGCCATTTCTTTTTCCATTTGTTGGCCCATCCATAATGGTGCTGCTGTATCTAAGTCACCCCACACAAGTAATACTGGGCATTTTACATCTTTTAAAATTGGACTAACATCATCATTCACTACTTTTACAAACGTAGGTCTCATTATGCCACTTGCATTACGATAATCTTCGCTACCTGCATTTTTTTGCAGCTCTTCTAATTTCTTTGTTTGTCCGGTAACCTTTAATAACCATTTTCCTGTTTTATATGCTTTCGTTTTAATATGATAATCTAACCCTCTTTTTGGCAAAATACCTGCTGCACCAGTCAAACACATTTTATGGATATCTTCCGGGTAATCTGCCGCAAAGCGAATGGCTACACGACATCCAAAGCTATGGCCAATCAATATTGGTTTTTCCACATTTAATTGCTTTAAGAAATGCACGAAAAATAATTCATAATCCGGTACTCCCCATGCCTCTTTTGGTTCTTCACTTTCTCCAAAGCCAGGAAAATCTAAAGAGATTACACGAAAAGAATTCTTCAAATGCATAAAGATTGCCGACATCATTTCTTTATTCTGTCCCCAACCATGCATAAGAATAACAGCTCTTCCACTGCCTTCCTCCTCATATGCGACTTTTATTCCATCTACTTCTATAAATTTTGACATAACGTTATTTATTTTACCTTATTGTGAAACATTCGTTAAGATTTTCCTTTATTCTTTTTGTTAGATTTTTTTGTTTGATTCTTACTAAATATCCTAAAGCATACTCCATCACTCAAATTCTCTGCACGAACAGAATAACCATAGGTTGTAGCAACCTTATGCACAATGGATAAACCTAAGCCAAATTTACCATCATCACCCTTTTCATATGGTTTAAATAAAGATTTCAAACGCTCTACTTCAATCTTCTTTCCATCATTAGAAACGGATAGTTCTCCTTCTCTTAGGCGAATAATGATATAGCTTTCTGCATATCGTAAAGCATTTTCCACTAAGTTTTCTATTACAATACGCCATGGTTCTTCCTCCCCATGGAAATAAACATCATCTGGCATATCGCGAATAAATAATATTTCTGGT
>JAFVFM010000305.1 GCA_017475415.1 Solobacterium sp. | reverse complement strand
TAAAAAATATATGTTAAATGCGCTAGAGGATGCGGAAGATCTAGTGATTGTTTGTGTTGTACAACAAAAAGAAAATGTTAGTGGGGCAATGCTGACGAATGGTATTTACTACACAAATTTGCTTTCTGAAAAGGTAATTAAACAAGCCCAAGATTCAGAAATCGTGAAGAAACAATTAGCGGATAAGGAAAAAGATGTATTTACAGGCAATGTATTTGGTGCAGAAAAAGAACAATCTTTAGATATGGAATCTTTATTTAGTATTAATGAAGATGCCTTCAAACAAGCTTTTCAATTTGATCCAACACAACTCAATATGGATATGAGCGATGTGAATTTCATGGATATGGTAGATTTATCTACGATACAATTTAGTGCACCGAGTATGCCAAATATACAATTAAGCGATGTATTAGGAAATTTGAATATCCAAGTGAATCAAAATGAATTGGTGAATTTAACTAACACTGTCGCAAATGATTATAGCCAATATTTAAGAAATACTTATCCAAATGAAATCACTAAGATAGAAAATGGCTTGAAAGCTTATTTAGACACAGGAGATGCCCAAAAGATTTTAAGAGACAATCTGGCAAATCTATTCTCATCTAAGGTACAAATCAATATGACCTATGCTGATGTGACAAATATCTTATTGAATACCATAGGTAATTTCAGAGAATATCTAGATACACAAAATTATTCTAGCGCGGAAGAAGTAATAGGGGCTATGGGGCAATATTTTTCAGGTGAAGCTGTATTAGGCCGCTTTAGTAAACAAATACAAGATTTAGCGAATAATAATATTAAGAGTGATATTAGTGAGGCAGATATTCAACAAATCGCTTCTGCTTTGGGTACGAATTTTGGTACATATTATGATGCTAATTTGGCAAATGATGTTTCAACAATCGCTAATGCAAGTGTGGCATATTTCCAAGATGAAAAAACGGCAAATACATTGCGTGATAGTATAGGAAAGATTGTGAATATTGAGGATATTCAACAACAATTAACTTCTACTTTTGCAAGTAGTGCAGGTAATATTACAGAAGATATCGAAAATCAAGTTAAGGCTGTAACAACATCCATCTTAAATCAATTAACCAATAATCTATCTTTAACGATGGCAAACAAGATGAATCAATTTACGAATCAACTTCAAAATGCCTTCCAAATTGATCCGAATGCTTTTTCGAATGCAATTGAAGTAAAGATGGATGAAGAAGAATTACAGGAATTGATGAGTTCCCTTATGACAAAAGAAATCGCCACCTATGATGGCAATTTGAAAAAACTAGGCTATGCGAATTTCGATAAGCCATCTACTATTTCCATCTTCCCTAAAGATTTTGAATCTAAGGAAGAAATATTACGTATAATTGATACCTATAATGAAGATATGCGTAATAGTGATCAAGAAGAGAAGGTGGTAAATTATACCGATACAGTAGGTGTATTAATGGCGAGCATTACGCAAATTATTGATGCGATTAGCTATGTATTAGTAGCCTTTGTGGCAATATCCTTAATTGTTAGTTCAATTATGATTGGCGTAATTACCTATATTAGTGTATTAGAAAGAAGAAAGGAAATTGGTATATTGCGCTCAATTGGTGCATCCAAACATAATATTTCACAAGTGTTCAATGCGGAAACCTTTATCATAGGCTTATTCGCTGGTTTAATTGGCATAGGTGTATCGGAATTATTACTCATTCCAATTAACGCTATTATTCATTCACTAACAAATATTGAAAATGTTCGCGCATATTTGCCGATAGAATCGGCTATAGTGCTTATTATATTGAGTATAATCTTAACATTACTAGGAGGAATTATACCTTCTAGAAAGGCGGCAAAAGTCGATCCTGTATTAGCTTTACGTAGTGAATAAGGAAAGGAAATGTACATGGAAAAGTATGATGTAGTAATTGTTGGTGGCGGTATAGGTGGTTTGATGTGTGCGCATCGTTTAATTCACAAGAAACCATCCATACGCATATTGATTTTAGAAAGAGGAAAGCCATTAGAAAAAAGAGAATGTCCTATTGTTGCGGGAAAAGTAAAGAAGTGCATTATGTGCAAACCTTGTGCCATTATGGAAGGTATGGCAGGGGCAGGAGCTTTTTCAGATGGTAAATATAATATCACTACTGAATATGGTGGATGGTTAGCCGATTTAATGGATGGGGACGAAGTATTAAACTATATTGAACAAGCCGATGCTATATTAAGAGAATATGGTGCAGATAATGATCGCTATATGCCAAATGATGAATTACGCACCTTATGTCTGCAATACGATTTGCATATGCAACAGGGCCAAGTAAAGCATTTAGGGACAGATGCAAATTATAAAACAATGTTAGAAATGGTGAAGGATTTAGAAACAAAGATAACGATTGAAACCTTAGCCAATGTACAAGATGTTAATAAAGATACACATGAGGTTACCTATATCCAAAATGGCGAAGAGAAAATGGTACAAGGAGAACATATTGTATTCGCGGTAGGACGAATAGGAAATCGTATGTTTTCTCATTGGTGTGAAAAGAATGGAATTAAATTATCCAATAACCAAGTAGATATAGGTGTACGTGTAGAATTACCTTATGATGTATGGAAGCATTTTTCCAATAAAATCTATGAACCAAAGATCTTCTATAAGGCTGGACACTATGAAGATATTACGAGAATGTTTTGTTTTAACGAAAGAGGTTATGTAGTAACAGAAAATAGTGATGGTGTATTAACAGTAAATGGCCATGCCTTTAAGGATGAAGAAAAGAAAAGTAAGAATTCAAATTTCGCCTTATTATGTAGTACAAATTTTACAGAGCCATTTAATGAGCCTGTAGAATATGCTCGTGATATAGCTAGCTTAGCGAATAAGATTAGTGGGGGCTATGTTTTAGTACAACGTTTAGGGGATTTAGAAGCAGGAAGAAGAACGACTGAATCACGTTTAAAACAAAGTTCTGTTCGTCCTACATTAAATGCTGTACCAGGGGATTTATCCTTATGTATGCCAAAGAGGCAACTAGATAATATTGTAGAAACCTTACATGCCTTAGATAAAATTGCACCAGGTACAGCGAATCAAGATACATTATTATATGGCATAGAGTGTAAATACTATAGTGCTCGACCAGCGAATCATGAATTTGAATTAGATACAACCAAACAAATTTATGCCCTAGGGGATGGTGCAGGCTTCACTCGCTCATTAGCACAGGCAGCAGCTAATGGCTTAATTGTGGCAGAAAGTATTTTGAATAAGAAGAAATAAAGGCGACTGAGTCGTCTTTTTTTGGTTGAGAATAATCGTTTCTCTTTTTCACTATTTCCCCGTAGAATGATTCAACGTAGAAAGGGTGTGATATGACCTCGAATTGTGATATTTTGGGGTTTTCCTTTGCCTTGTAAGTAGAGAAAGAAAAGGATATGATTGCACTATATGTAGAGGATGAAGAATATGATAAAAGCGATATTTTTTGATATAGATGGTACATTAACGGATTTAAAGACTAGGCGAATGCGACCTTCAACAATAGAGGCCTTAAATCGATTAAAAGAAAAGGGTATATATACTTTTATTTCTAGTGGTAGGCCTGTGCGTTTGATGATACAAGAAAGTGAAGTATTTCAGGATGTTCATTTTGATGGATATGTACTATTAAACGGGCAATATTGTACAGATGAAAACTTTAAGGCTTTTTATAAGAAGCCAATAAAGAAAGAAGCAATTAAAAAAATCATTCAAGTAAGCAAAGATAAGGAATATGCCTTACGTTTTTTTGAAGATGAATATATTTATTTAAACAAAGAAAAGAAAGATGAATTTATTTATATTGATATGCCAATTATTGATCCTAGACGTGCATTAGAAAAGGATACCTATCAAATTTCAGGTTCTATACCGGAAGAAGATGATTCTCTTTATACAAAAGAGAATGAAGATATTCGTATAGTGCGTTGGGCGAAGGGGAGAGCGGATATAATCCCTTTTGATGGCGGTAAGGCTAATGGCATACAAGAAACCATAAGGCATTATGGCTTTCATCGTGAGGAAATAATGGCCTTTGGCGATGGAGAAAATGATATTGAAATGTTGGAATATGCTCATATTGGTATAGCTATGGGTAATGGACATCCAAATTTATTAAAGATAGCGGATGAAGTGTGTGAAAACCTTGAAGAAGACGGTTTATATAAGGCCTTGTTACGCCATAAAATGATTTAGTTACTTTCTTGAGATTGAATCAATTGACGTAAAAGAAATGTTTCAATATAGTATGTAAGGAATCAAGGAGAGAAGAAAATGAAAGTAACTGAAGATATTCGCTATGTAGGCGTAAATGATGAAGAGATAGACTTATTTGAAGGACAATATGAAGTACCATTAGGTATGGCTTATAACTCTTACATCATTATGGATGAAAAGATTGCCATCATGGATACTGTTGACGGGCATTTTACAGAGGAATGGCTAGGTAATGTAAAAGAAGTCTTGGGAGATAAGGCACCAGCTTATCTTATCTTACAACATTTAGAACCAGATCATTCGGCTAGTGCAGCAGCTCTATTAGAAGCTTATCCAAATACAGTTGTTGTATTAACGAAACCGGCAGTAAATATGTTGCATCAATTTGCGCCTAGTACAGTAGACTCTGAAAAATTAATTGTAAATGAAGGCGATGAATTATCTTTAGGTAAGCATAATTTAAACTTCCGTACAGCAGCTATGGTGCATTGGCCAGAAGTAATGATGACGTATGATCAGTATGATAAAGTATTATTCTCAGCCGATGCCTTTGGAAAATTTGGCTCGAATGCTAAAGAGGATCCAGAAGGTTGGGATTGTGAAGCGAGAAGATATTATTTCGGTATATGTGGTAAATATGGTATGCAAGTACAAGCGGCATTAAAGAAACTTGAAGGCTTAGAGATCGAATATATTTGTTCATTACATGGTCCAATTCTGCATGAAGAAATAGATCATTGTTTAAACCTATATCGCACATGGTCAAGTTATGAGGCGGAAGATGATGGTATCTTTATTGCCTATGCATCTATCTATGGCCATACAAAAGAAGCAGCTTTATTTCTGGAAGAAGAACTGCAAAAGAGAGGTTATACAAATTATAAGATAGCTGATTTATGTAGGGAAGATATCTATGAATGTGTAGAAAATGGTTTCCGTTTCTCAAAATTAGTTTTAGCTTCTGTTACATATGATGCTAGTGTTATGCCTGTCATGAGGGAATATATTGAGCATTTAGTACATCGTAATTACCAAAAACGTACGGTTGCTTTTGTGGAAAATGGATCTTGGGCGCCACTAGCCGCAAAGAATATGAAGGCTATGTTAGAAGGGTGTAAGGAAATCAATTATTTGGATTCTGTAATTACAATTAAAGGTACATTAACAGAAGAAAATAAAGAAGGAATCAAACATTTAGCAGAGCAATTGGTTTCTGCTTAATCGGAGAAAAGAAATGATAACTGATCAAAGAAGAGAAAAATTAGCAGAACTAATTATTGT
>JAFVFM010000304.1 GCA_017475415.1 Solobacterium sp. | reverse complement strand
TAACATTAGCCTTAGCGAATTTTGCGAAATGTATGTTGCTCGATGGTTTAAGCTTAACGGTATCACTAGTTGTTTGTATTACAATTGTCTGTGCAGTATTCTTTTCTAAAATGGTAGCTTCTACTTTACCATTATTAATTTCTAAGCTAAAGCTTGATCCTGCCGTTGTTGCTTCACCAATGTTAACGACAATTATTGATGCGATATCTTTATTGATTTATTTCACTATCGCAACAAATTTATTACATATATAAAAAGATCCTTAGGGATCTTTTACTTTTGGATAATTTCCATGCCTATAGCTTGTTGTACTTGTTTTAATTTTGCATCAGCTATAGCATTTGCTTTATGAGCGCCATCTTTTAATGTTTCTTCGATTAGATTACTTTCAAGAATTGTATGATAACGATTTTGTATTTCTTCTAATGTTGCACAAACTTTATCTGCCACAGCACGTTTGAAATCACCATAACCTTTACCTTCAAATTCTTTTTCAATTTCTTCAAAAGAACGATTATTATCTAATGAAGAATAGATTTGCATAAGATTTGAGATGCCTGGCTGGTTTTGTGGGTCATATTTAACTTGTGCTAAAGAATCCGTAACAGCTGACATAACTTTTTTTCTAGCTACTTTTAAATCATCTAACAAATAGATACAGCCTTTATCGTTATCATCGGATTTTGACATTTTCTTAGATGGATCAGAAAGGGACATGATTCTAGCACCAACCTTTGAAACCAATGGTTCAGGAACTTTAAATAATTCGCCATAACGATGGTTAAAGCGTTCTGCTAAATCACGTGTTAATTCGACATGTTGTTTTTGATCTTCACCAACAGGTACATAATCAGCGTCATATAATAGGATATCTGCAGCCATGAGTGAAGGGTAGGTATATAGGCCACCTGATAAATTGGTTTCTCCTTTTGCTTGTTTATCTTTAAATTGTGTCATGCGATTAAGTTCACCTAAATATGTATGACAACAAGCGATAAAGCCTAATTGAGCATGTGCTTTAACATCAGTTTGTAAAAAGATAGTTGCCTTTTTTGGGTCTAAGCCACAAGCTAAATATAAAGCTACACAATCCCTTAAATTATTTCTTAATTCTTCAGGGTCTTGCATTACTGTAATACAATGCAAATTTGCAATAAAGGCAAACATTTCATAATCTTCTTGATTTTCAACGAAATGGCGCAAAGCACCAATATAATTTCCTAAGTGTAATTGACCAGTAGGTTTAATACCGGATAACATTCTTTTCATGAGATTTCCTCCCGTATTAATAAATTATAGAGTTTTCAACTTTACAATGCAATTCTTTACGTAGTGGTATATAATATTTGTGCTGAGGAAATTTATGATTGTTGTTTATACTTCTCCTGGTTGTGCTAGCTGTCGTAAAGTAAAACAATGGCTTAAAGACCGCAACCTTGAATTTATTGAAAAGAATATCTTTAAGACTTTATTGAATGATAATGAAATAAAGCATCTTTTGTTTCGCTCTGAAAACGGAAGTGATGATATCATTTCTAAACGTTCAAAGATTATTCAAGATGAAAAAATTGATATTGATGATATGACAACAGATGAATTAATTCAATTCATTAAACGTAATCCTAGTGTTTTAAAAAGACCGATTATTCTAAATGAAAATAACTTCCAGGTTGGTTTTGATGAAGAAGAAATTGGTGTCTTTGTACCACATGAATTAAGACGATTAGCAG
>JAFVFM010000303.1 GCA_017475415.1 Solobacterium sp. | reverse complement strand
CAAATGACTATACTATTGCGAATAAAACAGGAGAATTAGAGAATACGCAAAATGATGCTGCATTAATCTATTTAGACAATATCGATTATTCACTCGTCATTATGATGGATGATATTCAAGATAGCCAACGGGCAATAGAGAATATTATAGATATTTCAAAGACTGTTTACCATTATATGCATGATATACATTAATTTCCTCTACGCATTAATACATCTATATCACTACCTTTTTCCTTCACAAGAATATGTAAACTTTTTTGGCAACTATTCCTGCCTTTTTCTATGCAATATACAGCTATTTGTTCTCCCAAGATACTTGTATCTGGTTCATGTAAGATTTTTAATTTAGCACCTTCTGTATACTCCGCTATATATTGTGTTGGAATAAAGGGATCATTTTGTTGGAGAATGACTTCATCTTGCGTAAAGATGATTTCTAAGGGGTGGCTTATCGCATAATATGCATAGCCTAATAAGGCAATCACCAAAGCAATAGAAGCGATAAACATTGCATAATATGGCTTTAAAGAGAAAGCCTTTTCTTTTGGCTCATACTCTTTGCGCATCCTTTCCATTTCTTCATGGCCAATACGTTTTTTAAAATGTTTCTTTACATATTGTGGTGGTATGCCAGATTCTAATGCAATGCGCATCTCTTGCATCTGTAAAAAGTTAAAACAAGGCTTCCCGTATAACGCAATTACCTCCTTAGCTAACCCATTCTCTAGGCCAATCTCGATTTGTTCTTGCTGAAGCATTCCTAATTTCTTTTTCATATTTTGTTTTCCTCCTACATATTATTTAGAAAACAAAAACAAAAATTCCTTCAAAAAAAGAAAAAAAGTTCATACATTCATGAACTCACTTTTCCAATAAGAAATTTAATATCATTTCTTTATAATGTGGTGATACATCATAGGCGGCATGGCCATAGCCTTCACTTATTTCTAATCTATATGGGCATTGTTTAGACAAATACTGTATGATCTTCGTTGTTGCAGAAAAACCAAATACATCATCGTCCCTATCTGCTGTTATCAGCATAGGACAACTTATCGTTTCTAATTGTTTACTTATATCAAAATATCGCATCCCTTCTCCACAGAATATAAAGCGTTCAATTTCTTCTTTCTTTACCAATCGCGATGCCTCTCTATAACTTTCTTTTAACTCTTCTCGCATATTCTTTGCGAAAAGATGATCACAAAAGGAAAGATATAATTCTTCTATTCTTTTTTCTTTTGCCAATTTAATCCATTCATCAATTATTTCGAATTCTTCCTTGCATACTTTAGGTGTAGTCGAAGCTATAACTATTTTTTCTACTAATTCCTTTTCCTTAGCCGCTAACCATAAAGCCATCATCCCACCTTGAGAGGCGCCAAATACATTCACATTTTTTAAACCCAATGCCTTAATTGCCTTTCCTGTATCTTTAGCTATTTCTTCTGTAGAATAAGGCTTTGTAATATCCTTTTTGCGGTCGAATATATATAGAGTAAATTTATCT
>JAFVFM010000302.1 GCA_017475415.1 Solobacterium sp. | reverse complement strand
ATTACTTAGGCCCCAAGCCTCTTGTAAAGCTGTAGTATCATTAGCTTGAAGAGCTTGTGTAACCACTTCAACAACTAATTTCTTATTCGATAAATTCGTACATGTTTCAATTAGATTACTAGAAGCTTCATCTGCTGATAGTGCCTCTTGATAATAATAACGATTATCTATCTTCTTCCAATTAGAACCTAATGTTAATTGATAATCTACTCCTTCGATTGGCTTCTCAAATAAAACTCTACCTTCTTCATCTTCGAAATAGATAAGTATATCTGCTCGTAGATAGATATCAACATTCCCATTATTTTCTACATAAACATCCTTCTTTGTTTGACCATCGAAGTCCTCATGTAATAAGCTACTTACTTCACCTTTATTAAATTCATTTTCTACTTTATCTTGAGCAGTAATATAGCCTAATGTAGATAAATAAGTAGTAAATAGAATAAGTGGTAATAGCGCTAGAGCCATCATAAGCATTATCTTTTTAATTTTCATACTTATTGATTCTCCTTTCGCTATGATCAAACCATTTTAGATTTGCTTTTTCATTATGGAATTCTGCATTCGCATTTCTTAAATTAGAAACAACTAAACCACTTACTTCTTGTTGATCACTATACCGCCAAGAGTATTCATTATCTTGCTTAATTGTATATTGACCATAAGGTACATAAATTTGTTTTGTTTCACCATCTCTTAAGCTAAAGCGAACAGTTTCTAATGCACTAGCATCATCATTTCTGACTACTGTATAAAGGAAATCATCTTCAATATCAGTAGCGTGCGTTGTAACATTTATTGTCCCAAATAATGGGAATATCGCATTACCTTCTGCATCCACTATTTTTTCTTCAATAAGATTACCTTCACTTTGTGCATATAAAGCTACCGTTGAATTCGCTAATATATTTTCTATTTTTTCATTGACATAGATTCCTTCTACTAGATGAATACCAATTGTTGGAACTAATTGATTGCGATTATTTCCTGCAACATCCCCTTGTATACGATAGTATTCATCCTTAAAGTTAGCTTTGCATGTATATGTAGTTTCTGATCCAGCTATATTTCTTTCTAAAGAAAGATTTAAGATATCTGTTGCTTCTTCAAAAATGCGTGTACCTTCTAAATCTGTAGGCACTTCATAAGCAGACATTTCTACAACTGAAGGATATAGATCCATATTGGTAGAAATTGCATTTGTAGAAAATTCATTCCATCGATGAATATTACCTTCACCATCCTGATATACCCATTCCACAAAATATTGTGAAGAAGATAATTGTACTAATATTCTTTCAAAAGCTTCACCATCAATAGGGCTACCTTCAATCGTAATTAATTCCCCTTCCCCATTTTCAAATTGTGTACTTTCTGTAACGAAACTACGACTACCAATCGGGAAACTTGTTGAATAAATTACTGAACGCATTTCATCTGTGCCATGAAAATTCACTGTGATGGTTGGTTCATATACAGCTGTATAGATAGCTCCTTCAAAAGCACTTTCTTTATCCAATACCATATTTGAATCTGTGCTTAATAGTGTGCCTGGATTTGTATCATTTGTATATTGGCTATACCAGCCTTTAAAGGTATATCCTTGAACACTTGTAGCTACTAATTCTACTTCATCATTACCACGATTTACCATATAACGAATAACCGATGGATTATAGCCAGAAGCACTTAATTGACCATCTATATTAGATTGAAGCGAAATGGATATTGGTGCATATACAGGATATAAATCCATAGAATGAGTAACAATTGTTCCACCCTTAACTAACATTAATGTATCTATTTCAGTAGCAGAATCTAAACGATGATATATCGTAGGTGACTCTTCTTCTGTATATCCAACAAATAGATAGGTATATCCAGTATCAGCGGCAATTGTTGAAGCAATATCGAATTGAGGTTCAGGCATTGTTTCATTTGTACGATTAATACTTTGCCCATTATTACGAATGAAGGTAATTGTATCTATTGCATTAATATGGAAGTTAACGACTAATGGTTCATAATAAGCCATAAAGACATACTGATTACCAACCTTTACGGTATATGTATATGGACTTTCAATTCTTTCTTCTTCCCCACCATTAATGCGTACAGTAAATTTCGTTAAACGATATGTTTCTCCACTATTACCAATTACATATTCACTACCATCAGGAATCATGAAGCTTAATGTACTACTTTCTTGTGTATCATCTAAGCCAACATAAGTTGGATCACTTGGTAAATTCTGTGGTGCTCTTACACCTACTTCTTTGATATTTGTAGTAGTAAGAATTGAATATGGTACATAGATAGCATAAATATTCGGCATCGCTTTTTCTACTAAATCATCCGTATTTAATACATATGGTTTAGCTTTTTCTAAGGAAGAAGAAGTATATTCATCGATATCAAATACATAAGCGATTTCTTCTTCACTTAAGCTATCCTTATCAATCCATCCCACAAAGTAATAACCACTTCTACCCAAAGCACTTGGTGAAGCAGAAATATTCACTTCTCCACCTAAGGTTGTAATAGCAGAATTATCGATTAGTTTATCATCCATTAGATAATGATATTCACGAACACCATTACCATCTTGTAATACATTTTCTTGGTATCCTCTTAGTACATTCGTACTACTACCATCATATTGATGAAAGGTAGCATCTGCTAGCATGCGCGCACGGAATTGATAAGAAAATCCTGTTCCATAATTATGGACATATGGATTATCTTTTCCAAGAGTATGATCTATACCTGTCACCAATCCCCAATCATCTCTTGTCCAGAATTGCAGATGATAATTTGGATTCTCTTGTACCGTTAATGTAATACGTGCACCACTCTTACTTTTATCAATTGTTGCAGAATTAGGAAAGTCCGTTGTACAAGAAATGGTATAACCTGAATCTGATGCATTAGATACTTTACTATAGGCTTTATCATCTGCTTTTGTGACTATATAACCAACAGCACTTTGTGTACCTTGATAACCATCTAATACCCAGCCTTCAAATGTACTACTAATAAAATTCGGCGCTGCTATTTGTTGCATGTCTTCCCCATATGTATGCCAAACGGATTGATATAGTGCACCATTTTTATAAGAATAACTACCACTATTTGTATATTGGTCTTTTACATAGTAATCAACTAAATATTCAAATCTGGCTGTATAGGTATGTTCTTGTGTTAAATCTACACCTTCTAGTACAAAGCTTTCTTCTCTAGAAATACGATGTCCATCTTCATACCAGCCTAAGAAGCGATAGTGTGTTGGATCACTATATTCCTTTGTAATGGATATGGTTGCTACATTGTTTTCATCAATGCTCGCAAAGGCTCTACCATAACCTTCACGCAATGTCACATCATTTACAGCATCCAATTCATTGCCTTCATAAATGAGATGGATATTGGAAATCAAGCTTGCATAAACAGGATACAATTGAAGTGTTGTTGTAATTTCATCACCTGCTTCATAGAATTGCCCATTTGCCTTATAGCCTTCTAATTCATTACTTGTAATGGATAAATGTGTTCCTTCAACTGTCGTCCAGCCAATAAACTTTTCATTTGTATCTACTGGTTTATTTCCTGGTTCAAAAGTAGGCAATTGTTCTTTATAAAAATAATAATTGTCATTTGTTTCACTTTCATTTGCACCACTACGATCAATTACATTACCTTGATAATCATGGAAAGTAACGCTAGCTTGCATGCGTGCTACATATAAATCTTTATCTTCTACTGGGCTAAAAGCATAGCCTGTATCTTGGCTAACTACATTACCTTGCGCAAAGATAGCATCATAATATTCATGCCCACCTACATATGTAGAATCAGCAATACTCTTATACCAACCATATAAGCGATAACCCGAATTAGGTGTAACAACAATAGTTTGTAAATTCGCAGAATTTGGTTCAACAATTTGCATCGCAAATTTATT
>JAFVFM010000301.1 GCA_017475415.1 Solobacterium sp. | reverse complement strand
TTCTTTTCGTTCAGGAAGGTTCTTTTCGTTCTGAATTTTCAAAGATCTCTAACATTGACAGTGTCATGTCGTCTGTCAGCCTTCAATTCCCTGGTCGCAAGGCTTTCCACACTTCAGTTTTCATAAACTTTAGACACTATCTTGGTTTCATCTATCAACATTATACTTTAGAATGCTTTTGTTATCCTTAAGTATGCTCATAAAAGATTATCTAGGAAGTGATTTGTACTATAATAAATAAGAATGAAAATAAGAGGTATTTTATGACACAAATACAGGATATGCCACAAATTACAGAAGAAGAATTCGCCTATGCAAAAGAGGTAATCCAAAGACTATCTAGCTATTATGATGGAGTTGTTGTAGGCCAACAAGAACTTAAAATGGCCTTTATTCGTGCTATCCTAGCTGATGGACATATTTTAATTGAATCCGTACCTGGTTTAGCTAAAACAACAGCAGCTAAGGCTATTGCCTCTGCGATCAATGCTAAATTCTCCCGTATTCAATGTACGCCAGATCTTTTACCTAGTGATATTATTGGTACACAAATTTATAATCAAGCACAAGCGAAATTCCAAACCATATTAGGACCTATCTTCGCTAATTTTGTATTGTTGGATGAAGTAAACCGCTCTAGTTCAAAAACACAATCAGCAATGTTAGAAGCTATGCAAGAAAAACAAGTTACCATAGCAGAACGTACATACAAAATGCCTGAAGATTTATTCCTTGTTATAGCGACACAGAATCCTATTGAACAAGAAGGTACCTATCCTCTTTCCGAAGCACAAACTGATCGCTTTATGATTAAAGAAGTATTAACCTACCCAACACCAGAAGAAGAAACAGCTATCTTAAGTCGCATGAACTATTCTTCAAAAAGAGAAAGACCTGCTGTATTAGAAGTAAGTGATATACATCGTACACAAGAGATAGTCGATAAAATATATGTTGATGTTTCTATACGTAAATATATAGCCACTTTAGTTCATGCGACAAGAAATGCAACAGCACTAATTGGCGAAGAATATGGCCAATATGTTAAACTCGGAGCTTCGCCACGTGCATCCATTGCCTTCTTACGTTTAGCTAAGGTAGTCGCTTTAGAACAAGGAAGAAATTATGTTATACCAGAAGATGTTAAGGCTGTACGCTATCAAGTATTACGCCATCGTATATCTTTAAGTTATTCAGCGAAAAGTGCTGGGATTAGCGTAGAAAATATCATTGATGAACTCTTTGCCCATACTCCAACACCTTGAGGTACTCTATGCAAGAAATTCATATTGAAGATATAGAAGAATCAATCCATTTACATACCAAAAAGAAAAGTTCTAATTTATTTGATGGAACCTTCCGTTCCTTATTCCATGGCCGGAGTTTAGAATTTGATGATTTAAGAGAATACCACTATGGGGATGATGTACATGATATTGATTGGAAGGCTTCTAGCAGAAGTGATAAAACATTAATACGGAAGAATATAGCCGAAAAGAAACATTACTTAGTCTTTGTATTAGACCATCATAAGGAACTTGCTGGACATACTCCAAAGAATATTGAAAAAAGCACAGTATTAACGCAAGCCTTAGGTATACTTGCCTATCTACTCAAAGAGGAAAATATAGATTATGCACTTCTTTATGGCACTAGTAAGGGCATCGAATTAACACGTTTTTCTTCCACTGAGGAACATTTAGAAAATTGTTTACATATTTGTAATACATATAGCGAAGAAGAGACTAAATATACACTCAATGATTTACTCATACATTGTTTAGAAAATATACCTAGACGACTCTTCTTAGTTACACTAAGTGATGTATATAGTTTAAAAGAAGTAGATAAAAAGATTATTGGTGAATTAGAAGAAAAGAATGATGTCTTTTCTATTGTGGTGCGTGATGCATTACTTACTTCCCCTCAAGCTTACGACTTACAGGAAAAATGTTATGCAGAGGAAGAATTTCTCTATGATGCTTCATTAGAAAAGATTGAACAAGAAGAAAAAGAAAAATTAGAAATAGATATTAAGACAACCTTTCTACAAGAAGGTGCACGTTGCATATTCATCGAAGATGAAGAAAGCTACTATACTAAGCTTGAAGAATTATTTCAAGGACAGGATGAATAAGAAATATGTTTCCTTTTACAGTACAGCTACAAGAGAATCTTTCCTTTCATTGGCTATGGTTATTCATCGCTCTACTTTTCCTATTGGCTGCTATTTATTATCTTTATCACGCAATAAAATATGATCGTGAAAAGAAAGATATTATTCCTATTCATTTGCCACCAAAAAGAACGATAAGACAAATCAAAGAGAAATATATTGAAAAAATCAACGACTTAGAAAATGACCTCCAACAAAATAAATTACAACCTAGGATCGTTTACCAAAAACTAAGTGTATTAGCACGCCTGTTCACTTATGAAATGACAGGTATACAAAGTCAAAACTATACATTAGAAGAATTAAGAACTGTTCCTCTACCTAAGCTTATTCCTCTAATCGAAGAATATTACACTCCTGAATTCGCTAGAGAGGAATTAGGAGATGTACTTACTTCCCTACAAAAAACGAAGGAGGTGATTTCCTCATGGTAAGACATGGATTACTTTTATTATTCTTACTTTCCTTCGTTATTGCCTTTACTTTATTCCTTTTTTTCCTAAAGCCTAAAACACGTCCTTTTATAGAAGGAATTAAAGTAGCACATGCGGAAAAAATCAAAAAGCTACCAGCCTTTCAAAAGGCTATACAAAAAAGAAAACTACTTTCTTATGCCTTAATCGCATCCTTAATCCTTTCTTTATTATCCACTAGCTTATTAATGGCTAGACCATTTAAAGAAAGCACTTTAAGCAATGGCATGAAGAAAAGAGATATCTTTCTCTGTATGGATGTATCTTATTCCTTATATGCCTTAAATAGCCAATTAGTAGATCACCTACAAGAAGTAGTTGCCTCAATGGAAGGCGATCGCTTTGGTATATCCATGTTTAATACATCGAGCATACTTTATGTACCATTAACAGATGATTATGATTTTGTGATTGCTAAATTAGAAGAACTAAAAGAATATTTCGCCTTACAGAAAGAGTACCAAGAAGCCTTTGGCGAATATACTTATATACCAGAGCAGCTTTATGACCAATATAATGCTATGACTGCCAAACTACGCACCTATGATGCTGGTACATTAGTAAAGAATCATTTCCGTGGTAGTTCTTTAATTGGCGAGGGCTTAGCTTCATGTTTATATAGTTTTCCACATTTAGATGACGAATCTAGAACACGTGTCATTATTCTTTCTACGGATAATGCACAAATGAATATCCAAAAGCCTATTGTTGAATTAGATGAAGCAGCTAACTTATGTCTAACACATGATGTACATTTATTTGGTATCTTCCCAGATAGAGAATCCTACGACCATCTTAATGGCCCTAATTACGATTCGAATTTAGAATTATTCACTGCACAATTAAAAAATGCAGAGGCTACAGTTTATGAACAAAGTTCAACCTTAAGCGTTGAAGATATAGTAAAAGATATACAAAAAAATGAAGCCATGATAGTAAAAGAAATTACTGTAACGAAAGCAATTGATCAACCTCAATTCCTCAGTTTACTCCTATTACTTTCTTTACTTTCTATTTTCTTCATCAAAGAAAGGATGGTCCGCAAATGAAATTCCAACCAACAGGCTTTGCGTTAGTCCTTATCTTTATTCTACTCTTCCTTTTTGCTTACTGGGTACATACTATCTTTTCTAGTTTATCGAATAAGAAAGAAAAATATATCTCCTTATTACGCTCCACAATTATTACCTTATTGGCCATCTTAGTATGCTTAAGACCAATGCGACCAACTTATACCAGCGATGCTTTATTAAAGAATGTAGATGTATTATTTGTATTAGATAATACTATCAGTATGTATGCAACAGAAAATAAACAAATACGTATGCAACGTGTAGCTAAGGATTGCCAATATATTATGCATCAATTATCTGGTAGTAATTTTGCGATGATACGCTTCGATAATACTTCTCAAATCCTTTCTCCTTTTACCCAAGATGAACGTAATATAACGGATATATTAAGTGTAATTACTTATCCAGATACTTATTACGCTAGTGGCAGTTATTTAAATACACCATATAAAGATATGGAAAGCTTACTCATTTCTTCCCATAAAAAAGAGAATCGTATGACGGTTGTATTCTTTCTTAGTGATGGAGAAATTACTGATGATTCTAAACTTATGTCCTACCAAGAATTAGCCCGTTATATCGACCATGGTGCAGTGCTTGGCTATGGTACAACTAAGGGAGAAAAGATGGAGATACAAGAAGGCTTATTCTCTTATCCTCTAATTGACCCTACAACAAACC
>JAFVFM010000300.1 GCA_017475415.1 Solobacterium sp. | reverse complement strand
TGGCGAAACAATTGGTTCTTCATTTTTGTCTTCTTTTTGAATAGGAATAACTTCTGTTTCTGTATGTGTTTCATCATGCGCACAAATTCTTATCTTTAAGCCTTCTTTTTCATTTGTCGCTTCTTCTTTTATAATCCATTCACCCCACGCGTGGCCTAATGGTTCAATTTGTTGAGCTTCACTATGTATATGACCACAGATTTCGCAAATGAGTACTGGTGTGTATCCTGGTTCTGTGCATGTAGGAGGTACGCCTAAACTATCTGCAACATACTTATGGTTATCTTCAGCTAAATTCGCTTTTAGTTTAGCAATAGTAGCATCATCTACTCCTAATTCTTTTATATATTCTTCAGCTTCTTGTGCTAGATTAGCAGAGGCTAAAGATTCTACATTAAATGCTTTTTCTAAAGATTTAACAATATTATTTTGTGCAATTCGATAATAGCTTTCGCTACCATATTCAACACCATAATAATTCGTAAAAGTAATCATATAATCGTTTACGATTTCATCATATGTAGCACCCATTAAGCATTCCAACACTGCTAATACAAAGCCTGTTCTATCCTTACCTTCTAAGCAATGAATAACATATATGCCTGGATTTTCAGCCATGAAAGCTATCCCTTCTGCAAATTTCGATCTGAAATCTTCAGCGCTAAAATCAACACCCATATCTAAACCAATATATTTTTGTGTAGCATAATATGTATTTTCAAAGCCTTCAAAGCTATTCATTGTTTCTAAGCTATCTGCCAAATTAATCATTACAGTTGCACGATAGTTTTTAATTCCTGCATCTGCAAATGGCGCTCTATTACGGCTATTATCAATTGGTGAAGCAGTACGAATTAAAGTATGTTTACCCATTCCTGTTGTATTTACAACTCTTAAATTCGCAAATTGTTCATCACTTAAGTTAGGATAGTCAGTTCTTTCATTTGTATATGATAAAGAACGCATTAGATATTCATCATAGTATCCTTTTTTCTGATGCATCGAAATGGTAAATTCTGTATTCTCATCTACACCTTCATTTAGTGTCCAAGTATAGGATTTATCTTCAAATGTTGTCTTAGTCGCAATACCATAGGTTGTAGTAAAATCACCCATGTTGATTGCTAAAAGAAGATTATCACTTCCATCTAGCGCAAATAAACCTGGTAAGCCTGAATCCACATTTGGATAATTCGTTACATAAGGAAGAATTAAACTTTGGTCTAAGAATTTTACTTCTACCAAATCACCAATCTCAAATCCAGCTGCTGTAGCTTCATCCTTTGTAATGGAAAGATATAAATTTCCATACTTAGTCGACCACTGTTCAGCTAATGTTCCTTTGACTTGAGCTGTTTCTGTTTCTCCTTCAGCAAGAATCAAAATTTCATTATGAAATTGAACTTGCAAATTGAGCGAAAGAATTAGAGCGAGCAAAATCGTAATTATTTTTTTCATTTTCATATAATAACCCTCACATAAATAGATTATCGCATATCATACTTGAGAAAGTACACTGTTTTTTTCAATTCTAATGAAAAGTATTTTTCCAATGATAAATTATTTTTATCATGATAAATACGTAAAAAAAAACTATTTATCAATGCATTAATTAGCAAAAAAACATAACCGACAAAATATACTCCTGTCGGTTATAAATATTATTTTAAAATCCTAATTCACTTAGCCAACTTTCTATACTATTTCGCGCGCTATCTTGATTATTTTGCGCATCATCTCCAGCTATCGCTATACCTTTAGCTATAGTACTATTAGGAATAGCCTCTGCAAGCTTTTTATCAAAGCCTGCTAAGCCACTACCTGCATGAGTAGAAAAAGGAATTAACGTTTTATTGGATAATGAATCGGCATTATTTTCAAAGAAAGTATACATAATCATAGGCCAATCACCCCACCATACAGGTGAGCCAATAAAGATAGTCGTATATTGTGATAAATCAGGTATACTTCCTGAATAAGCTGGCCTAGCTTTTTCATTTTGTTCCTGTTTAGCTACTTCAATTAATTCATCATATGTATATGGTTGACACTCTCCATGCCTGAAGGCAGGGGATTCTTAGTTCAATGACTACTGCTTACTTTAATTAACTATGTTAATTAAGTGTAAGTCTTACACAATCTCCCTAAGCGATATTTATAGTGTTTCCGTATGCCCTACGGTACACTGTGAATTGCGTTTTTTATACG
>JAFVFM010000299.1 GCA_017475415.1 Solobacterium sp. | reverse complement strand
TGATTCGTTTGATTTGTTTCCCTGTTATAAAGTAGAAATTTTAGTAAAAGAAGCGCCTTGTTATTAGCCAAATAAGTGAATGTTGACTTCACTTTTTTGGCTAATTAGTAGGCGCTTCTTTTACTAAAATTTCTACTTTATAACAGGGAAACAAATCAAACGAATCAAGGGAAATGAAGAGGAGGGTAGACAATTCATGTCAATGAGATTAGCACTATATGATGCAAGACAAGATGGAATACTGGAAGGTGAAAAAAGAGGCGAAAAAAGAGGGAAAAAAAGAGGGGTAATAAAAGGCAAAATCAATGGTGCAATATCTACAACAAAAAACCTAATGAAATCCTTAAATTGTGATAGAGAATATGCAATAAAGATAGCTGGTATAGAGGAAGATATCGCTGCTATTGTACGTAAGAAAATAAAGGAATAAATATTCTTAATATTGTTTTGAACAGATGAATAGGAGTCTTTGTGTCCTAAATCATCTGTTTTTGTGTCTTCACAACAAAAAAGCTCTTTGTGAGCTCTTGTTGAATCAAATATGCATATTCTTAATTCCATCTAGCTGAATAAGGACAGCTTTGGATGCTTTTGTAAAATGGATTTGTAATAATGCATTCGCTTCTTCTAATTCATTATTTACTAAGGCATGGATAATGGAAAGATGCTCTTTGTGAGAGCGAGAAAAATCTTTTTCATTCTGTAAGGATAATTTACGAAAGCGATGATTCAATACACCGATTCGCTTATAGATATCTTCAACAAATTGGTTATTACATAATTTTACAATTTCATAATGGAAGCGATCAGATAGCTTTAAATAGGAGTCTAAGTCTAAGGCAGTATAGGCTTCAATGAATTCTTGTTCTAGGGCTTCGAATAGCTTCTTTTGTTTAGTGTTCAGAGGCTTTTCTATTCGGTTTAGAGAGAAGGCTTGTATACTTTTTTCTACTTCATAGAAGTCATGAATTTCTTTTTTACTGAAATGACGCACAACGACACCCTTGTTTGCTGTAGCGATAACTAGCCCATCAGCTTCTAGTTGACGTAATGCTTCGCGAACCGGTGAGCGACTAACAGCTAAATCATCACATATCTTTTGTTCAGAAAGATGCGCGCCTGGCTTATAAATTTCATCATTGATGCGTTTTTTTATTTCTTCATAAACATGTTGACGCATTGTATTTGACATAGGATATCCTTTCTTTCTATTCGTTTATTGGTGTTAATTCTCCAAAGCGGAAGTTAACTTCTAATGTATAAGCTAACTCAGGTTCTATATAATATTTATGCTCAGGATATTTCATATAGGCTATTGTATCGCCTACACCATTAGTAAATGTTCCTGCATTATATAATTTACTTGCATCATAACCTAATTGTTTTAACAAATTAATCATATATGCTGCTTCTACTCCAGCAGTAGACATGAATACAATTTGTTTATCTTTAGGAAAGATGGCTTCTATGGCCTCTTCACTTTCTTCATAATTTGGAAAGAAACAACCCACATCGCCAATATAGGTATCTTTATTCTCTCCCTTTTTCATGGTGAATAATACATTGTCTTTCTTTTCCCACCATACCAGTACATCATAGAAGGGAATGACTTCAAATCCAGCTATAGCACCTTCACTTAATATTTGGTTAAAGGAACGTAAGTCAACATATTTCACACCATCTAGAAATAAATAATCATCTATATTGGTGGCATTGAGTGGTGACTCGGTAGCTAAAGGAGAATCTACTATTTCTTTTTCTGGTAAGGAAGTAATTTCTTCTCTTACTTCTTCCTTTGGTTCTTCTACAATTGTTTCTGTTGTAGCACAAGCACAAAGTGAAGCTATGCATAGATAAAGGATGAACTTTTTCATTTGATTACCTCTACTTTTTCTACATGATCCGATATACTTTCTTCTATGATTTGTTTGTGGAAGTCTTCACTTACCATAAGCTTACCTTTTTCATTCCCAGTTTGGATAAACCAAGAATAAGCTAAATCTAATTGATATTCTTTCTCTATCTTTTGAATTAAAGAAATTCTTTCTGTATCATCCTTACAATTGAATAAAGCTGTTGTTAAGGCATCACTTACCATCGCGTTATGACTACCTTGTACAGTAGCAGCCTTAATATTATTTTCC
>JAFVFM010000298.1 GCA_017475415.1 Solobacterium sp. | reverse complement strand
GTCTTTACGCACATAATAGCTAAGTCCAGGTACAATATCCGGCGTATTATCCGTGATCTGATGCTTCTTTAGTATTTTGGAATTCACCCATATGCTATGAGCTTCCATTTCTACAATGAGCAGCTCACTATCAGGGCAAATCAAGTCCAGCTCCTCCTTTGCAATATCATCTCCATGCAGCCGATCTCGTTCCAATTCAAATCTGTAACGCTCTACCCCCGGATTCTGCTTAATATAATCAGCCATAAAATCAAGCATTTCCTGTTTACTGTCACCCTCAACATACACTCTGTCGTCAGTGTAATATACTCCAACACCTACACCTATGTGAACATGGCTGTCGATAATACCGGGCATGATGAATTTTCCGTTATAATCCATGACCTCTCCTTCATATTCCGAAAGGCCCGTCTCATCTCCCACATAGACAAATTTCCCATTATTCACAGCGAAAGCTGTCGCCATCGGTTTGTCGATATTCGAAGTAAAAACTATAGCGTTTCTTATTATTCTATCTACTTTCATATTCCAACCATCGTGAACTATTACTATATGCCTCCTCTAAGTAGGCTATACTATTCATAATTATGCCAATTCCCCATCTTTTCCACGCACTTTTGATACCAACCATTCTCGTAACGCCAATCTTCTCAAAAACTTTCGTCACTATCTCTTTATTTATTTTGATTTTTCCCTTTCGCAAGGTTACTTTCTCCCTGTGCAAATAATCTTTTCTACCTTTATTATAGTCAATCTAACTTGTTTCACAAAATCCCTTCTATTCCTCTACGATTACCTACTTCACAAACAAAAGTCATTTATCAAACTTGTTAAAAAGAAGGCCTTAGCCTTCAAGCATAGCCTTCTTTATTCCTATATGGTAGAGTTTCGCCTTTGCCTCTATACCCATTGTTTCTTTTAATGCTTCTTCATATAGACGCATTTGTGCAGAATGCCTTTTTTCTAACCCTTTGGCATCATAATCTGTTTTATAGTCTACAATATGCCAGGATTCACCTATGCGATAAACAACATCCATAATCCCATGCACAATTTCATCTTTTTCTTTTCCTTTTCTTTTATAACAGAAAGGTACTTCGCAATAGACTTCATCAGCGTCCATTAAAGTTTTGAATATATCACTTTCTATATTCCTACCTTCTTGTTTATAACCACCCTCTTCACAGATTACTTTTGCGACTTCTTCTAAATAGGTTTCATAGATTTCTTTTTCTGCGCCATATTCATGGATTAATCTTTCGATTAAAGCCTTTTGATTTATTTTTCCTTTAGCATTAACAAGCGCCTCCATAAAGGCATGCACTAAAGTACCAAATAAATCTGCTCGCATTTCTTCTAAAGTTTGTATTGGTTTTGTATCCTCTAAAATATCAACAATTGGTTCTTCATCTTTAGAAGAAAGCTGATGTTTTTCTTTACTTGGATTCACAATGCGATAAGTAGAAATTTCTTTCGGAAGAACATCTTCTTTTTCCCACTTCGTTAGAGGAATATCTTCTTCCTCTCTATCTATATCCATTTGTAATTCTCTTTCTTTTATCACAATTGCTTCATCAATATATCTATGAATATGTTCAGCTATATCCTTCCACATCATATTCGGAACAAGTTCGCCCTCTTTATCAAGCATGCGCGCTGTAATTAATACATTACCCGCTCTTGTAGCAGCGACATAGATTAAACGTTTTCTTTCTTCTTCGCTTTGTAATAATTCTTTTTCCTTTTCTTCCTCTTTGCCTAAACAAAGATAAACTTCCGAATTACCTGTATCATTATTTTTCTTTTCTATACCAAATAAATAGGTTTTTGGTTTCCTTTCAGAATAATCAAAGCTACTTACTACATCAAAGTCACTCGACTTACCCCCGCTCAATATAACAATAGGCCTTTCTAAGCCTTTTACTTTATGTAAATTGGCAATATGTACACGGTCTCCTTCTTGATCAAATTGCATATAGCGTTCAAATTCTTTATTCCGACTATAGAGCAGTTTTTCCAAGAAAGCTAAAGCCTCTTTACGACTAAGAATTCTTCCATCTAATTCTCTTTCCCGCATGAGTTGTATTGCATAGTAAAGATATTCTAAATTCGTTGCTTGTACATGCTCATAAAGCTTATATTCTTCCATCAAATTGACAAATAAACTAACTGGCGTATCACTGGTATGTTGATATAAAAATTCCCTAAATGATTCTTCTTCAATTTCGCAATCACTTAGATATTTCGCTAAGAATAAATGTATATCTTTTGGTTGGCATGCTGCACGATACAAATGTGTCATCGCTACTAGAGAAGGACATTCACTATAAACAATTTTCCCTTCCACAAAAACAGGTATATTTCTCTTTTTTAATTCCGTTACAATAAGAGGAATTTGGCTAGTACTAGGTGTGATAATCATAAAGTCACTATATTTCGCATGACGCGTTACATAACCATCTTTTCCTTTTACAACAATTCTATTCTCACTTCTTCCTACGAGTTGTTCGATTATATTCGCAATTAGTATAGGATCTTGATTATCCTTATTCCTCCAATAATAAGGAATATCATAAATATAACTGCCTTCTAGAATATTTTCTTTTCCTTCTCTTTCTTTTTCATAAGCTTGAATCTGTTTTAAAGAGAAGTCATCCACCTCTTCATCCCTTACTATTTCTTCATCAATAGGCACATGTGCATAGGCTTTTTGTAGGCCTTCTTTATCTTCTAAATAGCCTGTAAAGAAGGTATTGAAGTCCTTGCGTATGACATTCGTTGAACGAAAGTTACGTGTAAGTAATAACACCTTACCAAAACCACCTTCTTCAAACATCTTTCGAATACGCAGATAGGATGTTACATCTGCACCACGGAAGCGATAAATGGATTGTTTTGGATCTCCCACAATAAATAAAGATCCACTTCTTGGTTTACATTCCATCCAATCTTCTTTTGGTTCAATAGATGCTAAATAGAAGAAGATTTCTGATTGTGTAGGTGAAGTATCTTGGAATTCATCAATTAGGTAATATGCATGCCTATTTTGGATATGGCGAATGAGTTTTCCTTCTTTTTTTGCATCTTCTTTTAGCATATCGCGCAAATAGAATAAAGCATCTGAGAAAGTCAATTTACCTAATAGACGCATATATTCACTAACGATGTCCTTAATACTCAAAGCATAATCCAGTACAATTGCTGCGATTTGCGCATCTATTGGCAATACTATTTCATTTACAATTTCTCCATCAATAATGTAATTGTTCGGTTCTCCATCCTCCTTATCACCAATTAGAATATTCTTCCCATATAGCGCATTTGCTTCCTCTACAATGCTTATCTTTTCTTC